>NZ_JAMYKU010000033.1:0-64154 GCF_040317575.1 Mesorhizobium sp. M1423 | reverse complement strand
CGCTGGCGCAGGAGATGGCGGCGCGGATGCTGAAGCGCGGCATCTATGTCATCGGCTTCTCGTTCCCGGTGGTGCCGAAGGGCCAGGCGCGCATCCGCACGCAGATGTCGGCCGCCCATTCCAGCGCAGACATCGATCGCGCGGTTGAGGCGTTCGCCGCAGTCGGTCGGGAACTCGGCGTGATTTCCTGAACGGCCGGAACCGAAAAGCGATTCCGGATCAAGAGGTTCAAGCGACTAAGGTTCTGGGGAACAAAAGAATGTCGAACATGATGAAGGCGCTGGTCAAGGCCAAGGCCGAGCCGGGCATCTGGATGGAAGAAGTGCCGGTGCCGGAGATCGGCCCCAACGACGTGCTGATCAAGATCAGGAAGACGGCGATCTGCGGCACCGACGTCCACATCTATAATTGGGACCAGTGGGCGCAAAAGACCGTGCCGGTTCCGATGGTGACCGGCCACGAATTTGTCGGAACCGTCGCCGATTTCGGCACGGCGGTGACCGAGTACAAACTCGGCCAGCGCGTTTCCGGCGAAGGCCATATCGTTTGCGGCCATTGCCGCAACTGCCGGGCGGGCAGGGGGCATTTGTGCCGCAACACGCTCGGCGTCGGCGTCAACCGGCCGGGCGCCTTTGGCGAATACCTGGCGATCCCGCAGCACAATGTGGTGCCGATCCCCGACGACGTGCCCGACGAGATCGCGGCGATCTTCGATCCCTTAGGCAATGCTGTTCACACCGCATTGTCCTTTGATCTCGTCGGCGAGGACGTGCTGGTCACCGGCGCCGGGCCTATCGGCATCATGGGTGCACTGGTGGCGCAGTGCGTCGGCGCGCGAAAAGTGGTCATCACCGATATCAACCCGGTGCGCCTGGCACTGGCGAAAAAGCTTGGCGTTCAGCATGTCGTCGACGCATCGAAGGAAAAGCTGCGCGACGTGATGCCGGCGCTTGGCATGACCGAGGGCTTTGACGTCGGCCTCGAAATGTCGGGCGCAGCCCCTGCCTTCCGCGACATGATCGACACCATGAACAATGGCGGCAAGATCGCCATTCTCGGCATCGCGCCGACCGGCTTCGAAATCGACTGGAACAAGGTCATCTTCAAGATGCTGCATCTGAAGGGCATCTACGGCCGCGAGATGTTCGAGACCTGGTACAAGATGATTGCGCTGGTGCAGGGTCCTCTCGATGTCAGCGGCCTGATCACCCACCGCATCGGCATCGACGACTATGTTTCCGGCTTCGAAGCGATGAAGAGCGGCAATTCCGGCAAGGTGGTGATGGACTGGTAGGCGACCAGAAATGTTGGCGGGACAGCACCCCCCTCTGGCCTGCCGGCCATCTCCCCCTCAAGGGGGGAGATTGGCAGCTTCGCCGACATCGCTCTTCTTTGGAGATTGGCGAAAGCCGAAGCGACGTCCAATCTCCCCCCTTGAGGGGGAGATGTCCGGCAGGACAGAGGGGGTGTGAACGATCGCTGCGTAGCAGCTTTCACAGCTCCTTTCGTCGATCCGGCAACGCCATCTCCAGGGCCGCCACTCCGCTGACAACGGCCGCTCGCTGTTCCGTGCTCAGCCTCGCAAGCAATTCCAGCTCGAACGCTTTAGCCAGCGGCACCATCTCGCGATAGGCGACAAGGCCAGCTCGGGTCAGCGTCAGATGCTCGACCCGCCTGTCTTTTCCATCCGGTGTGCGAGTGAGCCAGCGGCGCCGTTCGAGCTCGGCGACGGCTCGCGAAACCTTGGTCTTGTGCATGGCCGACTGCTCGCCGAGTTCCGTCGCGGTCATGGTGCCGTGCTGGCCGAGCCCGGCCAGCGTGCGCCATTCGGGTCGGGTCAGGCCGTGACGGTCCTTGTATATCCTGGAGAATTCCCGGCTGACGGCATCGGCGAGACGGTAGAGCCGGTAGGGCAGGAAGCTTTCGAGTTCCAGGACGTCCATGATTTTGTATCCCGGCAGACGCCGTGGTTGATAGTTACATTTTCAATGGTTACAGATGAAACCAGTTTGGTCAATGCTTGAGTGCCGCAGCCATCGGAGGCGAGGAGCGCGCTCTGTCAGTATCCAGGGAGGATGCCATGGCCTATTCCTACATGCCGGGTTTCGGCAACGACTTCGAGACCGAGACTTTGCCGGGCTCGCTGCCGCAAGGACGCAACTCGCCGCAGCGGCCGGCCTACGGCCTCTACGCCGAGCAGCTTTCGGGCTCTCCTTTCACTGCGCCGCGCGGCACCAATGAGCGCTCCTGGCTTTATCGGATAAGGCCGAGCGTCAGGCATACCGGTCGCTTCAAAGCGGCGAATTATCCGCTGTGGAAAAGCGCGCCGAACGTCGGCGACCACCAGCTCGCTCTCGGCCAGTATCGCTGGAGCCCCGTGCCGATGCCGAAAGAGCCGACAGACTTCATCGCCGGCATGCGCTCGATCACCACCGCCGGCGACGTGCTCGGCCAGACCGGCATGGCGGCACATGTCTATGTCGCCAACCGTTCGATGGCCGACGACCATTTCTTCAACGCCGACGGCGAGTTGCTGGTCGTGCCCCAGGTTGGAGCCTTGCGCTTGATCACCGAGATGGGCGTCATCGAACTCACGCCAGGCGAGATCGCCGTGCTGCCGCGTGGCCTGGTGTTCAAGGTCGAACTGTTGGATGCCGAAGTGCGCGGCTATGTCTGCGAGAATTACGGCGCCAAGCTGACGCTGCCGGATCGCGGCCCGATCGGCGCCAATTGCCTGGCCAATCCGCGCGATTTCAAGACGCCCTGCGCCTGGTTCGAGGATAAGGACACGCCCTGTCGGCTGATCGTGAAATGGTGTGGCCAGTTCCATGTCACCGAGATCGATCATTCACCGCTCGATGTGGTGGCGTGGCACGGCAACTATTCACCCTACAAATATGATCTTGCGACGTTTTCCCCCGTCGGCGCGATCCTGTTCGATCATCCCGACCCATCGATCTTCACCGTGCTGACCGCGCCGAGCGGCGAGGAAGGCACTGCCAATATCGATTTCGTCATCTTTCCGCCGCGCTGGCTGGTTGCCGAAAATACGTTCCGCCCGCCGTGGTATCACCGCAACATCATGAGCGAGTTCATGGGCCTGATCCATGGTCAGTACGATGCCAAGGAAGAGGGCTTTGTGCCCGGCGGCATCAGCCTGCACAACATGATGCTGGCCCACGGACCCGATGCGCCTGGCTTCGAAAAGGCCTCGCGCGCGGAGCTGAAACCGGTCAAGCTCGCCAACACCATGGCCTTCATGTTCGAGACACGCTTCCCGCAGATGGTGACCCGCTATGGCGCCGTGCTCGAAACCCGGCAGGACAATTATATCGACTGCTGGGCCGATCTGAAGAAACGCTTCAACGGCACGCCCGAGGGCGACTGGTCTTGAGCGCCGTCGCATGATGGATCGTCTGGTGCTTCTTGGCTCGAAGGGTGGTCCGGCGCTCCGGCCGGGCGGACCGTGGCCGAGTTCATCGCTGCTGGAGATTGGCGGCCGCACCCTCGTCGTCGATTGCGGGCTGGGCGTGACGCGCGGGCTGACCGATGCCGGCGTCAGTCTGAAGGCGCTTGACCTGATCTTCATCACGCATTTGCATTCAGACCATGTGCTGGAACTCGGACCGTTGATCCACACCGCATGGACGGCCGGCCTGGGGACAAAGGTCACCGTATTCGGCCCGCCCGGCATCGGCTACTATTGGCAGCGCTTTTGCCAGGCGATGGAGTTCGACATCGAGATCCGCATCGCCGACGAAGGGCGGCCGGATCTCCGCGACCTGGTCTCGATTGTCGAGTTTGGTGAAGGCCAGGTGGCGGAAGAGCGCGGTCTCAAAATATCGGCCTTGCGTGTCGACCACCCGCCGGTGACGGACTGCTTTGCGCTGCGCTTCGAGCAAGCCGGGCAAAGCATCGTCTTCTCGTCCGATACGGCGTTCTTTCCGCCATTGTCGGATTTCGCCGAAGGCGCCGACGTCCTGGTCCACGAGGCCATGCTGGAAGAGGGCATCGAGAGGTTGGTCGCGAAGACCGGCAACGGTGCAAGACTGAGGGAACACCTGCTTGCCAGCCACAGCTTTGCCGAGGAAGCGGGCCGCATCGCCAGTGATGCAGGCGTCAAAAGGCTGGTCCTCAACCACCTCATTCCCGCCGACGATCCCGAGATCGGCGAGGCCGACTGGATCGCCGCCGTCAGGAAAACATGGGCCGGCGACTTGACGATCGCCCGCGACGGCCTTGTTGTGGGGCTGGAGCATGATCCCGAAAAGTGGGAACCGGTTTTCGGACGAGATCATGCGTAGAACAAAAATCAAAGCAGCACCAAAGCTGCGCCAGGAGAGGAAACCGCATGAAGCTTGCCACCTTGAAGGACGGGACGCGCGACGGAAAACTCGTCGTCGTCTCGCGCGACCTGACGCGGTTTACCGATGCGTCGTTCCTGGTGCGGACGCTGCAGGCCGCGCTCGATGACTGGCGTCGGATCGCGCCGCATCTCGCCGCCATGGCCGAATCGCTGGAGAACAATGCGGTGCCGTCGGCTCGCTTTCACGAGCACGACGCCCATTCGCCGCTGCCGCGCGCCTACCAATGGGCCGACGGCTCGGCCTATGTGAACCATGTCGAGCTGGTGCGGAAGGCGCGCGGCGCCGAGATGCCGGCAAGCTTCTGGACCGATCCGCTGATCTACCAGGGCGGCTCGGACGCCTTCCTCGCACCGCGCGACCCAATCCGCATGATCGACGAGACCCTTGGCATCGACCTGGAAGGCGAGGTCGCCGTCATTGTCGACGACGTGCCGATGGGCGCTGGCCTCGACGAGGCGCGGGCAGCGATCCGGCTGGTCATGCTGGTCAACGACGTGACGCTGCGCGGCCTGACCGGACCCGAGCTTGCCAAGGGGTTCGGCTTCTTCCAGTCGAAACCGTCATCAGCCTTTTCGCCGGTTGCGGTGACGCCGGACGAACTGGGCGATGCCTGGGACGGCGGCAAGGTCAGCCTGCCGCTGCTGGTCGATCTCAACGGCAAACCGTTCGGCCGGGCGAACGCCGGCATCGACATGACCTTCGACTTTCCGGCGCTGATTGCCCATGCCGCAAAAACGCGGCCGCTGGCCGCCGGCACCATCGTCGGTTCGGGCACCGTCTCCAACAAGCTCGATGGCGGGCCGGGCAAGCCTGTCTCGGCGGGCGGCGCCGGCTATTCCTGTATCGCCGAGTTGCGTATGATCGAGACCATCGAAGCCGGCGAACCGAAGACGCCGTTTCTGCGCTTTGGCGATACCGTGCGCATCGAGATGAAGGACAGGGGCGGGCATTCGATCTTCGGCGCCATCGAGCAGAAGGTCGAGAAATACGAGGGGGCAAGAGAATGACAGGCGAGACATTCTATCTCTTGTGCGGTGTCTGGGCCCTTGTCATGCTGGCGATCTTCATCCAGGCGATCCGGCTGAGCTATCGCATCGAGGCGCGCTCGCCCGGCCTGACCAACCGCAGCGGCTTTCCGCGCAAGGCGATGATGTTTCACACCGTCACCAACACGAACGTCGCGCGTGACCAGGAAACGCAAGGCATGCGGCGGCGCATGATCGGGCTGCTGCTGATTGTTCTCGCTGGATTCCTGCTAATGGGGGCAGGCTTGTCGTTGGTCCGGTCAGCTGCGTGAAGTCATGGACCTGCTGAACCATTTCCGCCGCATGGCGCGCAACAATCTCTGGTCGAACGACCGGCTTTATGGCGCCGTACTGCAGCTTAAGCCTGGTGAATTCGAAGCCGAGCGAACCAGCTTTTTCCCGTCGATCAAGGCAACGCTGAACCACATTCTGGCGGTCGATCACCTCTATCTCGATTTTCTCGAAGAGGGCGGCGTCGGCGCCGCGGCCTATGATGAGTTCTTGCGCTTCGACGAAGCGGACGCGCTCTTTGGCAAGCGGGCGGAGGCCGACCGGCGGCTGATCGCTTTTTGCGACCGCCTGTCGGCGGACGATCTCGAACGCCGCGTCGTCACTGATCGGCGCGAGGACGGCATGATACCGGAGCGGATCGGCGATTTGCTCGCCCATCTCTTCATCCACGACATCCATCATCGCGGCCAGGTGCACGCGATGCTGTCTGGCACCTCGGTGAAACCGCCACAACTCGACGAGTTCTTCCTCGATTACGATGTTAAGTTGAGGAAAGCCGAAGTCGAGCGGCTGGGACTGCGAGACCAACTGCTTGGCTAATTATGCCAAAGCCACATCGTAACTGGCGAAATGCGGGTCGGATGTAAGGATGGTGAGATTCTCCATTTGCGCCTGCGCAATCAGAAGTCTGTCGAACAGATCACCATGGTGGTGGGGTAGGCTGCCGACGGCGTTTGCGTGCTGGAAGGTTACGGCGAGCGGCTGAAATTGCATCCTTGGAAGCAGCGTTGGCAGGTCGTCCGGCGCATCGAGTTTTCTGATCGAGCGTTTGATGGCAATTTCCCAGACGCTAGCCGCGCTCGCGAACACCACCGCTTCCGAAGCCAGAATAGCGCGGTGGTGCTCGCTGAGACGCCGATCGTCCGAAATCGACCAGAGGATGATGTGTGTGTCGGCGAGAAACGGGCCGACCGTCATTTCACGTACTCATCCCACTCGGGACCGAGTTCATCAAAATCGTCCGCAATCCAGATCTTGCCCTTCAATGCGCCGATACGCGGCAGGGATTCGGCCACTGCCGGAGGTACGATACGCGCCGCCACCTTGCCGTGGCGTGTGAGCACGATCTCCTCGCCGGCTTCCGCACGGCTGACGAGTTCCGACAATTTGGCCTTGGCTTCGGCAATGGAAACATTCATGACTCGATCCTTTATGACCAGAATTTAGGTCATAACTGATCAAACCACAAGGCACCTCGGCCGAACTGGCTACGCTGCCTTGCCGTCCACCTTCAGCACGCCGCGCTTGATCTGGTCCTGCTCGATGGATTCGAACAGAGCGCGGAAATTGCCCTCGCCAAAACCTTCGTCGCCCTTCCTCTGGATGAACTCGAAGAAGATCGGCCCGATCACAGTCTTTGAAAAAATCTGCAGCAGGATCTTGGTCGTGCCGCCGTCGACGACGCCTTCGCCGTCGATCAGGATGCCGTGCCTTTTCATGCGCTCGATCGGCTCTTCATGGCCGTTCACGCGGGCATAAGACATGTCGTAATAGGTCTCGGGCGGGCCCGGCATGAACTTCAGGCCGTTGGCGGCCAGCCTGTCGGTGGCGCCGTAAATGTCGTCGGTGCCGACGGCGATGTGCTGGATGCCCTCGCCATTGTACTTCTTCAGATATTCGGCGATCTGGCTGGTCTCGTCCTTGGACTCGTTGAGCGGGATGCGGATCTTGCCGCAGGGCGAGGTGATGGCGCGGCTGACCAGGCCGGTGATCTTGCCGTCGATGTCGAAGAAATGGATCTGCTTGAAGCCGAACAGGTCGCGGTAGAAATCCCACCATTTGTCCATCTGGCCGCGATAGACATTGTGGGTCAGGTGGTCGAGATAATAGAAGCCGACGCCTTCCGGCCTGGGATCGCGCTCGCCCAGCCAGTCGAACTCGGCGTCGTAAGCCGAGCCCTTCTCGCCATAGGTTTCGATGAAATAGAGCAGCGATCCGCCGATACCGACGATTGCCGGCACGTCGAGCGACTTGCCGGCGCCTTCATAGGGCGTCGCGCCCTTGGCAACGGCATGATCGAACGCATGCTTGGCATCGACCACACGCCAAGCCATCGAGGCGGCGCAAGGGCCGTGCTTGTCGACGAATTTCATTGCATGCGAGCCGGGCTCGGCATTGACGACATAATTGATGTCGCCCTGCCGCCAGACGGTGATGTCCTTGCTGCGGTGCTTGGCCACCGGCACGTAGCCCATGCGGGTGAAAAGCTCGGCGAGCTTTTCCGGCTCGGCATGCGCGAATTCGACGAATTCGAAGCCGTCGGTGCCGGCGGGATTGGCTTTGCTGATCTTGGCGGGCGGTGCGTCGTGCGGGAAGGGACCCATGGCATTGCTCCGAAATCTGGCCCGAAATCTGGCATTGACCGCGTCGGCCATATCTGAGCGCAATCATAGCGCGGAGCGAGTGCAAATTGCTTGCATTCAAACGCTTGAAATGGTCTTATCATGCGCGAGTTGTGCACTGCGGAGCGGATATTCATGGATGACGCGCGCATCGACCAGTTTGACCGCAAGATAATGGCTCTGCTGCAGGGCGATGCACGGCTGACCAACAACGATTTGTCGGAACGGGTGAACCTGTCCGCGTCGCAATGCTCGCGCCGTCGCCAGCGGCTGGAGGAAGACGGTTATATCAAGGGCTACCGGGCGGTGCTCGACCGCGACAAGCTCGGCTTTTCCCTGGTCAACGTCATTTCGGTGACGCTCGCCACCCACAACCGCGACAATGCGCGGCGTTTCGGCGAATTGGTGGCGCGGCTGCCGCAAGTGCAGGAAGCGCACGCGCTGACCGGCGAGATGGATTATATATTGAAAGTGGTGACGCCGGACCTGAAGTCGCTGTCGGAATTCGTCAACAGCGTGCTTCTCCCGCACGAATCGGTGCAGCATGTGAAGACGGCGATCGTGCTGGAGACGTTGAAGGAGACCGGCGCGCTGCCGATCTGAGGGCGCGAACGTTCACCCCTTCGACTGCTGGATCAGCCCATAGAGATTGGTGCAGCGGGCGCCGGACCGGCAATAGGCGAACACCGGGCCTTCGAGTTCGTCGAGCGCCTCAGCCTGGTCCTCGACATTCTCGGCCGTGATCTGGCCGCTGATCACGGGGATGTAGCGGAAGGCGAGCCCGGCGCCCTCGACCGCCGCCTTGACGGTGTCGGCCGATGGCTGGCCGGGCTGCTCGTCGTCCGGCCGGTTGCAGATCACGCTCTTGAAGCCGGCGGCCTTGATGGTCGCGACATCCTCGGGCTGGATCTGGCCCGAGACCGAATAGTCCTCGCTGATCTGACGGTATTCCATGGCTGGGGTCCTCGCAATCTGGTTAGCGGCAGTCTTGCCACTCCCTGACCCGGTCGGCAATCCGCGCGAAAAGAAATCCATCCGCGCAGATAGAGATTTCGATGCCGGAAATCCAGCCGGGCTAACGCCGCATGTCGCCAGGACGCATCATGCGCCAGCCCGGCTGGATGAACCGGATCGGTCGGCTCAGCTGCCGAGGATCGCGCCTTTGATCTGGGCGATGTTGTTGTGCATCAGGTCGATATAGGTCGAGGCCGGGCCGTCGGGCTGTGAGAGCGCATCGGAATAGAGCGTGCCGCCCACCTTGATGCCGGTCTCGCTGGCGATCTGCTCGATCAGCCGCGGATTGGTGATGTTCTCGACGAAGATCGCCGCCGCCTTGTCCTGTTTCACCTGGCTGACCAGCTTGGCGACGTCGGCGGCGGAGGGCTCCGACTCGGTCGACACGCCTTCCGGGGCCAGGAACGTCAAGCCGTAGGCCTGCTCGAAATAGCCGAAGGCATCATGCGAGGTGATGACGACGCGCTTCTCTTGCGGGATCGACTGGATCGCTGCCTGTACCTCGCCCTCGAGCGCATCGAGCTTTTGCGTATAGGCGGCTGCATTGGCCTTGTAGCTGTCGCAACCCGCAGCGTCGGCCGTGCAGAAGGCGTCGGCGATGTTCTTCACATAGATCTTGGCATTGGCGATCGACTGGAAGGCGTGCGGATCGGTTGCCGTCTCACCATCGGCGTGGGCGTCGGCCTCGGCGAATTCGGGCTTGAAATTGATCGGCGTGACGCCCTTGGTCAGCACGGCGACGGTCGCCTTGGTTGCGCTGGCGTCGACCAGGCGCTGCAGAAAACCTTCGAAATGCAGGCCGTTGACCAGCACGATGTCGGCCTTGGCCATCGCCACCGCATCGGCTGGGCTCGGCTCGTAGACATGCGCATCCCCGTTCGGCCCGACGATGGTGGTCAGATCGATCCGGTCGCCGCCGACATTCTTGGCGAAGTCTCCGATGATGGTGAAACTGGCGACCACTTTCAACGGCTCCGCGAAAGCCGAAGATGCGCCAAAGGCGGTTAATGTTATAACGCTCACGGCCAAAGCGGCGCGGATCGATTTCAGCATGGACAAGTCTCCTTCGTTGGGATCAGGCAGTTCTGTGGCGGTGATGGATGATGCGGGCGCGCAGGATGCCGCGCGTCCCGAACAGGATCGAGGCGAAATAGACGACGCCGGCGGACAGGATGATGGCCGGGCCGGAGGGCAGCGACGCATGATAGGACAACAGCAGCCCGGCAATGCAAGAGGCAAAGCCGATCACTGTCGCCAGCACGCACATCGGCTCGACGCGCGAGGTCCAGAAGCGGGCCGCCGCTGCCGGCAGCATCATCAGCCCGACCGACAGCAAGGTGCCGAGCGCCTGGAAGCCGCCGACGAGGTTGAGCACGACGAGGCCGAGAAAGATGAAATGCACCGGGCTGCCCATCCGGCTGACCGAGCGCAGGAACAAGGGGTCGAGGCATTCGGCGACCAGCGCTCGCCAGAAGATGGCGAGGCTGACCAGCGTCACCACGACGATGCCGCCGATCAGCGTCAGCGCCTCGTTGTTCAGCGCCAGCACGGTGCCGAAAAGCACATGCATGAGATCGACGCTGGAGCCGCGGATCGACACCATAAGCACGCCGATCGCCAGCGAAATCAGATAGAAGGCCGCCATCGAGGCGTCCTCGCGCTGGATGGTGAAGCGCGAGACGGCGCCGGCGCCGAGCGCCACGATGATGCCGGCGATCAGTCCGCCGATGGTCATCGGCAGGATCTCCAGGCCATAAAACAGGAAGCCGGCGGCAGCACCCGGCAGGATGGCATGGGCCATGGCGTCGCCGGACAGGCTCATGCGCCGCAGCATCAGGAACACGCCGACCGGGCAGGCGCCGAGCGACAGCATCATCGAACCGGCGAGCGCCCGCTGCATGAAGGCGTAGTCGGCAAACGGGGCGACGAAAAGACCGTAAAGCACGTCCATCATGCCGCCCTCGGCCCGGAGCCGTGATGATGGTCATGGCTATGCTCGTGGCTGCTGTGATCGTGCACACTGTGATCATGCTCGCCAGGCTCGCACCATGGCGCGTTGTCCTCCCAGGCTTCGTGGAAGCGGCGCGCGCGCAACAAATTCTCCGGCCGCAGCGTCTCTCTGGTCTCGCCCCAGGCGACCGGCTGGCGCGCCAGGAGCAGTGTTTCGGGGAAATTCTGCCGCACTAGGTCGAGATCGTGGACGACCACCATGATCGTACGCTCCTCGCCATGCCAGCGCTTGATCAGTGCGATCAGGTCGCCGACGGTCTTCGTGTCGACGGCATTGAACGGCTCATCGAGCAGGATGAGCTCGGCATCCTGCAACAGCACGCGGGCAAACAGCGTGCGCTGCAGCTGGCCGCCCGACAACGTGTCGATCGGCCGCTTCTCGAAACCGCCGAGGCCGACGGCCATCAGCGCCTTGCTGACCGAGTCGCGATCTTCCCTGGTATAGCGGCCGAGCATGCCACGCCGCGGCCACAGGCCAAGCGAAACCAGGTCGACGACCCGGGCCGGAAAGGAGCGGTCGAGCTCGGACTGCTGCGGCAGGTAGGCGGCGCGCACGCCGGGCGCCCGGATCACCGCGCCGGCCATCGGCTTCAGGACGCCAACGATGCCCTTCATCAGCGTCGACTTGCCGGAGCCGTTGGCGCCGACGACCGCCGTCAAGGACCCCTTGCGGATCGTACCATTGAGGTGGTGGATCGCAGGATGGCTGTTATAGCCCAGCGTCAGGTCGCGGAAGGTCAGGCAGGTTTGGCTCATGTGACGATCCATGGGGCGACGATCGGTGCTGCAGGGGCGGATTCGATATGTGATGTTATTACATTAGTCAACAAGCCAATCGGGCGGAATTGCGGCCGGACCGTCTTGTTGTGTGCTTTGGCTTGGCTCAAGAGGTTCCGCTCGAGCGGCCTTGCCCCCGGCGAACCCGGCCCCTAAACAGGCGCAGCTGACAAGAGGAGAAGGAATATCCAATGAGCATTCGTCGCATCGATGTAGGCCCGCGCATGAGCCAGATCGTCATCCACGGCAACACCGTCTATCTGGCCGGTCAGGTCGGCAAGCCGGGTGGAAACGTCGGCGCCCAGACAAGAGACATTCTGGCGGCGATCGACGAATTGCTGGCGAAGGCCGGCACCGACAAGACCAAGATCCTGCAGGCGATCATCTGGCTGGCCGACATGGGCACCTTTGCCGAGATGAACGCCGAGTGGGACAAATGGGTACCGCAGGGCAACACGCCGGCCCGCGCCACCGGCGAGGCCAAGCTTGCCGGACCGGAATATCTGGTCGAGATCATTGTTACCGCGGCGATTTGAGGCGCTCCGTAGGTTCCCCCTCATCCGGCCGCTTCGCGGCCACCTTCTCCCCGAGGGGAGAAGAGACTGGCGCTGGCGCCAGCGATCTCCTCTCCCCTCGGGGAGAGGTCGGATTGCCCCGAATTGCTCTTCGCAATTCGGTCGGCAATCCGGGTGAGGGGGTCTGACCCTCAGTTGAAATGCTCACCCCTGCGACGGCGTGAACCGCGCCACCAGCGTGTGGCTCTCGGCCGCGTAGGTGAACCGGACATGGGTGACGGGGTGCTCGGCGCTCCATGTTCGCCGCTCGATCACCAGGCACGGCGCGCCGGTCGCGATGTCGAGAGCCGCCGCGATATGCTTGTCGGCTGCAACCGCGCGGATGCGATGCTCGGCCGCACTCCATGGCACACGGCCGATCAGCCACGGACCGGGCGCCGTGTCGAAAAACGCCTCTTCGGCGGCCTCCGGCACGGCAGCCAGGTTGATCAGCCGCTGCTCGTGGGCGAACGGCCGGTTGCCGGCGAAATGCCGGCATTCCAGCGCCAGCACCGGCCCGGCGACGTCGAGTTCCAGCAGGGCGCGATCGTCGGCACTGCTGCGCCTTCTGCTTCCCGCCACGCGCTCGTAGCGGTAGGGCAGGCCAAGTGCCTCGACCTCGATTCGGATGTCGTGGATTTCGAGAACGGCCGCCTGCGATTGCGGCCGGCGGACAAAACTGCCGGAGCGACGCCGGCGCTCGATCAGCCCGGCCTTGGCCAATTGCGACAGCGCCTTGTTCACCGTCATGCGCGAACATCTGTATTCTTCCGTCAGTTCATGCTCGAACGGAATGCGGTGGCCGGGCGCCCAGGCGCCGGACAGGATCCGTTCGCTGATGTCCGACAGGATGCGCTGGTGTAGCGAAAGGGCCTCGCCGCCGTCCGCGCTTCCAGAATCCGCGCTTATCGCCTCGATCATGCTCATGCCGAAAGCGCCGTCATCACCTGGCGGAAGCGCTCGGCAATGGCATCGCGTCTTGCATGCCTGCCGTCGCTGACCAGTTTCCTGCCATGCACCCAGACGCAATCGATCTTGGTGCCGTTGGCAAAAATCCAGGCGTCGAGGATCGCATCACCTGCCTTGCCCGCCAACGATGGATGCTTGCCGTCGAGCGAGACGAGATCGGCCGAGGCACCGGCAGTGATCCGCGAGGCGCCGGCGCCCAACGCGGAACTGCCACCCTCGAGCGCCGCATCGAACAACGCGCGACCGGTCGATCCGCCGGCCACCGCCAGCACGTTGCGGGCGCGGTGGGCGAGGCGCTGCGAATATTCGAGTTGGCGCAACTCGTCGGGCAGGCCGATCAGCACGTTGGAATCCGAGCCGATGCCGAAGCGCCCGCCATGCTGCATGAACAGCGGAGCGGCAAAGGTGCCGTCGCCGAGATTGGCCTCGGTGATCGGGCAGAGGCCGGCAACGGCGCCGCTTTTCGCCATATCGGTCGTCTCGGTGTCGGTCATGTGGGTGGCGTGGATGAGGCACCAGCGCTGGTCGACCTTGGCATTGGCAAGCAGCCATTCGACCGGCCGCGCCCCGGACCAGGCAAGGCAGTCCTCGACCTCCTTCATCTGCTCGGCGATGTGGATGTGGATCGGCCCCTCCGGCGCCATCGCCGTGATGTTTTCCAGTTCCTCGGGTGTCACGGCACGCAGGCTGTGTGGGGCCACGCCGACGACAGCCTGAGTCAACGCGCGAAGGGATTCGCGGCTTTTCTCAACAAGCCGCGAGAACTGGTTCACATCGTTGATGAATCGCCGCTGGCCTTCATTTGGCGCAGCGCCGTTGAAAGAGGAATGCGCGTAGAAGACGGGCAGCAAAGTCAGCCCGATGCCTGTCTCGGACGCTGCGGCAACGATGCGCTCAGCCATCTCGGCGATATTGGCATAGGGCCGCCCGTCGCGGTCGTGGTGTAAATAGTGAAACTCGCCGACGCGCGAGAACCCGGCCTCCAGCATCTCGACATAGAGTTGCGCCGCGACCGCCTCGACCTGGTCCGGCGTCATCGACAGCGCGAAACGATACATCACCTCGCGCCAGTTCCAGAAACTGTCGGCGGAAGGGCCGCGCAATTCGGCAAGGCCGGCCATGCCGCGCTGGAAGGCATGGCTGTGCAGGTTCGGCATGCCGGACAAAAGGATAGAATGGCGCTCGTCGCCAGGCAGAGGCGAGGTATTCGCCTCGGCCGTTGCGATCTTGCCGTCGGAGATTACGATCCGCACATCGCTGCGCCAGCCGTCGGGCAGAAGTGCCTGTTCCGCAAAAATCGCCGTCACGTCTTTCTCCAAATCCCGGTTGGCCATGTGATGATAGCGCTTGCAGTGCCTTTTGATATGTATATACATAATAACTCCCGATTGAAATGGAAAAGATGATGGCTGGAGAGAGCAAAAGCCGGGCAGGGGAGGTTCGCCTCTGGCGCAATGCGCGCCTCGCGACCATGGCCGAAAGCAGCGCCGGGTTAGGCGTCGTCGAGCACGGTGCAATCGCCGTGCGCAACGGCCGGATCCTCTATGCCGGGCCGGAAGCCGACATGCCGGCAGCACTCCGCGAGGGCGCCGAGGCGACCGACTGCGAAGGCCGCTGGATCACGCCTGGCCTGATCGACTGCCACACCCATCTGGTCCATGTCGGCAACCGTGCCAATGAATTCGAGATGCGGCTGGCCGGCGCCACCTATGAGGAGGTCGCCAAGGCCGGCGGCGGCATCGTTTCCTCGGTCAAGGCACTGCGCGCTGCGAGCGAGGACGAGCTGGTCGCCCAGTCGCTGCCACGCCTCGACGCGCTGATCGCCGAAGGCGTCGCCACCGTCGAGATCAAATCCGGCTACGGTCTCGACCTCGAAAACGAGAAGAAGTCGCTGCGCGCCGCGCGACGGCTGGGCGGTGAGCGGCCGGTGACGGTCAGAACCACTTTCCTCGGCGCTCATGCGCTGCCGCCCGAAGCAAAAGGTGACAAGGACGCCTTTATCGATCTTGTCGCCAACGAGATTTTGCCGGCCGTCGCGGCCGAGGGCCTGGCCGATGCCGTCGACGGCTTTTGCGAAGGCATCGCCTTTTGGCCGGAGCAGATTTCTCGCGTGTTCGATGCGGCCAAGGCGGCGGGCCTGCCGGTCAAGCTTCATGCGGACCAGCTGTCCAATCTGCACGGCGCGGAACTTGCGGCGCGCTATGGTGCGCTATCGGCCGACCACCTCGAATACGCCGACGAGGCAGGTGCGGTGGCAATGGCGAAGGCAGGAACCGTGGCGACCATCTTGCCCGGCGCCTACTACTTTATCCGCGAGACCAAGAAGCCGCCGATCGCCCTGTTTCGCCAGCATGGCGTCAGGATGGCCGTTGCCACCGATAACAATCCGGGCACCTCGCCGCTGACCTCGCTGCTGCTGACCATGAACATGGCGGCGACATTGTTCGGCCTGACCGTCGATGAATGCCTTGCCGGCGTTACGCGCGAGGCTGCCCGCGCGCTCGGGCTGCTTGGACAGACCGGCACGCTGGAAGCCGGAAAATCCGCCGATCTGGCGATCTGGGACGTCGAGCGCCCGGCCGAACTCGTCTACCGCATGGGCTTCAATCCGCTGCATGCCCGCATCTGGAGGGGACAATGACCGAACTCAAGCTAAGGCCAGGCAATGCCACGCTGGCCGATTGGCGCGCCATCTATCGCGGCGCCGCACTGAGGCTCGACGATGCCTGCCGGTCGAAGATCAAGGCCAGCGCCGAGGCCGTCGCCAGGATCGTTGCCAAGGGCGAGCCGGTCTATGGCATCAACACCGGCTTCGGCAAGCTGGCCAGCGTGCGCATCCCCGCCGCCGACCTCGAGACGCTGCAGCGAAACATCGTGCTGTCACATGCCGCCGGCGTCGGCGAGCCGATGCCGGTGGCAATTTGCCGGCTGATGATGGCGCTGAAGCTGGCCAGCCTGGCCCAGGGCGCCTCCGGCGTGCGGCCGCAGACGATCGAGCTGCTCGAGGCGATGCTGGCCAACGACGTTATTCCCGTGGTGCCGGCGCAAGGCTCGGTTGGAGCTTCCGGCGACCTCGCGCCGCTGTCGCACATGACCGCGGTGATGATCGGCGTCGGCGAATGTTTTACCCCGCATGGTCGCTTTCCCGCCAAGGTCGCCTTCGTTTCGCACGGCCTGGAGCCGGTGACATTGGGCGCCAAGGAAGGCCTGGCGCTGCTCAACGGCACCCAGTTTTCGACCGCCTATACGCTGGCAGCTTTGTTCGAGGCGGAAGTGCTCTACCAGTCGGCACTGGTCGCCGGCGCGCTGTCGACCGATGCCGCCAAGGGCTCCGACGCGCCCTTCGATCCACGCATCCATCTGCTCAGGAAACATCGCGGCCAGATCGAGACGGCCGAGGCGTTGCGTAATTTGATGGCCGGCAGCGCCATCCGTGAATCGCACCGCGTCGGCGACGAGCGCGTGCAGGACCCATACTGCCTGCGCTGCCAGCCGCAGGTGATGGGCGCAGCACTCAGCGTGCTGCGTCAGGCCGCCGATACGCTCGGCACCGAGGCCAATGGCGTCACCGACAATCCGCTGATCTTTGCCGAGGACGACACAGCGCTTTCTGGCGGAAATTTCCACGCCGAGCCGGTGGCCTTCGCCGCCGACATGATCGCGCTCGCCGTCTGCGAGATCGGCTCGCTGTCGGAACGGCGCATCGCCATGCTGGTCGACCCGGCGCTGTCGGGCATGCCGGCCTTTCTGACGCCCAAGCCGGGTCTGAATTCCGGTTTCATGATCCCGCAAGTGACAGCCGCGGCGCTCGTCTCGGAAAACAAACAAAAAGCGTATCCGGCCAGCGTCGATTCGATCCCGACCTCGGCCAACCAGGAAGACCACGTCTCGATGGCGGCACATGGCGCGCGCCGGCTCATCGGCATGGTCGAGAATGCGACGGCCGTCATCGGCATCGAATTGCTGGCCGCGGCGCAAGGCTGCGATTTCCATGCCCCGCTGGCCTCGAGCGCGGCGCTGGAGGCGGTGCGCCGGCTGGTCAGGGCAGAGGTGCCGCATCTCGACAACGACCGGCACTTCCATCCCGACATGGAGAAGGCCATCGCCTTGGTACGCAGCGGCGCGGCGGTGGAAGCGGCAAGCGCGGTAAAGCTGCCGGGAGTGACGTCGTGAGACTGTACGCCGCCACAGCTCGGACGTTGGCGAAACCCTCGACGCCAGCTGATCTCCCCCCAAGTGGGGGAGATGCCCGGCAGGGCAGAGGAGGGCGCTGTCCCGCCAACCTCAGCCCGGCAACACCGAAACTTTCAAAGCCAGAAACAAAAAACCCGCCTCAAGGGCGGGTCGCCGGTGACAATCATCACCATACCCATATTAGTAGCATAGCTGCCGGCACAAAGCAAGAACAAAATACGTTGCGAGCGATAAAAACCGAGGTCGGTGTTGACGGACAATTGCAAGGTCGCGTTCTGCCGCGCCCCCCTCTGTCCTGCCGGGCATCTCCCCCACGAGTGGGGAGATTGGCCGTTACACTGGCTTTCGCCAATCTCCAACGTTGCAGGACTGAGCGAGGCGCCGCAGCTGCCAATCTCCCCCCTTGTGGGGGAGATGCCCGGCAGGGCAGAGGGGGGCGCCGTAGAGCTCCAACGCGCGGAGACTTCTCATGACTTGGCTCACCGTCACCCGAGGCACGGCACCCCTGCTGGTTTCGATCCCGCATACCGGTATCGATCTGGCCGGCCTCGACAACCGACTTATCTCGCTCTGGCTCGGCCGCCGTGACGCCGACTGGTGGATCGACAAGCTCTATGACTTCGCAGAAGACCTCGGCGCGACCATCGTGCATACGGCGATCTCGCGCACCGTCATCGACGTCAACCGCGATCCGTCTGGCGTTTCGCTCTATCCCGGCCAGACGACGACTGGGCTCTGCCCGACCGAGACCTTCGACGGCGATCCGCTCTACCGCGAAGGCGAGGAGCCGGGGCCGTCTGAGATCGACGAACGCCGCGAAAAATTCTTCGTGCCCTATCATGCCGCGTTGCAGGCCGAGATCGACAGGCTGCGCGCTTTGCACGGGAAGATCGTCGTCTATGACTGCCACTCGATCCGTTCGGTGCTGCCGCGCCTGTTCGAAGGCAAATTGCCGGTCTTCAATCTCGGCACCAATGACGGCAAGAGCGCCGATCTGGCGCTGCAGGAGAAAGTCACGCAGATTGTCGCCGAAACCGGCGAGAGCTTCGTCGTCAACGGCCGCTTCAAGGGCGGCTGGATCACGCGTCATTTCGGCCAGCCGCAAGCCGGCGTCCACGCGCTGCAGATGGAGCTCTCCAACCGTGGCTATCTGCGCGAGCCCGAAGGCAAGGGCGAACCGGATAACTGGCCGGTGCCTTACGACGCCGAATTCGCAGCGCCGATCCGCGTCACGCTGAGAAAGATCCTGGAAACGGCGATCGCCTGGGCCGAACGCTGACGCACGGCGCACCTCACTCGAAAGGGACAATCATGACCGATCCTCGCCACAATATCCGTGAAGTGCGCAGCCCGCGCGGCAGCGAGCTCAACGCCCGCACCTGGCTGACGGAAGCGCCGTTGCGCATGCTGATGAACAATCTCGATCCGGACGTCGCCGAAAATCCCAACGAACTGGTCGTCTATGGCGGCATCGGCCGGGCGGCGCGCACCTGGAACGATTTCGACCGCATCGTTGCCTCGCTGAAGACGCTTGCCGACGACGAGACGATGCTGGTGCAATCCGGCAAGCCGGTCGGCGTGTTCCGCACCCATCCTGATGCGCCGCGCGTGCTGATCGCCAATTCGAATCTCGTGCCGCACTGGGCGACATGGGAGAAGTTCAACGAGCTCGATAAAAAGGGCCTGATGATGTACGGCCAGATGACGGCCGGCTCATGGATCTACATCGGCACGCAAGGCATCGTGCAGGGCACCTACGAGACCTTCGTCGAGGCAGGCCGTCAGCACTATGGTGGCAATCTCAAAGGCAAATGGATCCTGACCGGCGGCCTCGGCGGCATGGGCGGTGCCCAGCCGCTCGCCGCGGTCATGGCCGGCGCCTGCTGCCTGGCGGTCGAATGCGATCCCGACCGCATCGATTTCCGGCTGCGCACCCGCTATGTCGATGAGCGCGCCGACACCCTCGACGAGGCGCTGGAGAAGATCGAGCGCTGGACCAAAGCCGGTGAGGCGAAATCGGTCGGCCTGGTCGGCAACACCGCCGACATCGTGCCGGAACTGGTGCGGCGCGGCGTGCGCCCCGACATCGTCACCGACCAGACCTCGGCGCATGACCCGCTCAACGGCTATCTGCCTAAGGGCTGGTCGCTGGCCGAGTGGCGCGAGAAGCGCACCAGCGACCCGAAGGCCGTTGAAAAAGCTGCCCGCGCGTCGATGCGCGAGCATGTCGAGGCGATGGTGGCGTTCTGGAACGCCGGCGTGCCGACGCTTGACTACGGCAACAACATCCGCCAGGTGGCGAAGGAGGAGGGTTTTGAGAATGCCTTTGCCTTCCCGGGTTTCGTGCCGGCCTATATCCGTCCGCTGTTTTGCCGCGGCATCGGCCCGTTCCGCTGGGCGGCACTTTCCGGCGATCCCGAGGATATCTACAGAACCGACGCCAAGGTGCGCGAGCTGACCCCTGGTAACACCCATCTGCACAACTGGCTCGACATGGCGCGTGAGCGCATCGCCTTCCAAGGCCTGCCGGCGCGCATCTGCTGGGTCGGCCTTGGCGACCGCCATCGGCTCGGCCTCGCCTTCAACGAGATGGTCGCCAGCGGCGAACTGAAGGCGCCGGTGGTCATCGGCCGCGACCACCTCGATTCCGGCTCGGTCGCCTCGCCGAACCGCGAGACGGAGGCGATGAAGGATGGCTCGGATGCGGTATCCGACTGGCCGTTGCTCAATGCCTTGCTCAACACCGCGTCCGGCGCCACCTGGGTGTCGCTGCACCATGGCGGCGGCGTCGGCATGGGCTTTTCGCAGCATGCCGGCATGGTCATCGTTGCCGATGGCACGCGTGAGGCGGCCAAGCGCCTGGAGCGGGTTCTGTGGAACGACCCGGCGACGGGCGTCATGCGCCATGCCGATGCCGGTTACGATATCGCGATCGAGTGCGCCAGGGAGAACCAGCTCAACCTGCCCGGCATATTGGGCTGAGCCGCGCCTTGCGCATCGTTCGGGCCTCGGAATACCGGTCGATGCCGTGGAAGAACGGCGGCGGCGTGACGACGGAGATTGCCGTCTCGCCGCCAGGCGCTGGGCTCGACGATTTCGACTGGCGCGTCTCGATGGCGCTGGTCGAAGGCGGCGGCCCGTTTTCCGGCTTTCCCGGCGTCGACCGGACCTTGGCCTTGCTGGAAGGCGAGGGCATGGTCCTCGATATCGCCGGCCGGCCGCCGGTCGAAATCACCAAGGCTTCCGCGCCGCTTGCCTTTCCAGCCGACGTGCCGACGCAAGCCACGCTGATCGCCGGTCCGATCACCGACCTCAACGTCATGACCCGCCGCGCCCGAGCGACCCACACGGTCGAGCGCCTGCTGATTTCGACTCCGACGGAAATCCGGTCTGGAGCCGATGAAACACTCATCCTTTCCCCCGACGGCGAGTTCGGCGTGGCCGGCGCGGCGCCCGTGCAACTGGGGCCGCTCGATGTGCTGTTGCTCGGGCCGCAAGCGCCGGAACTGCGCCTTGATCCCGTCCGGCCGGCGATGCTGTTCGTGATCCGAATCGAGCGCATTGCCGGCAACGATTAACGCTTGTTTCCAAACATGATCGCGACGCCGGCCAAATATCGCGTAAGCTGGTCCCTGCATCACGAAAAAGCCTGAATCTTCCGCCGATCAGAAGCCGAAACGATGCTCGGAGGCGCTCGCCTGGAAGTTGTCGAAAGACGACACCTTGTCGTGGTGCGGAAACAAACATTCGGCCAAGTGTTGCGATGCAACCAATTGCATTTGGACCGGTTTTAGGGACATTGCCGTGGCGGTGACGCCGCACTGCGTCCCCAACACGGAACCTTAGATGAATATCCAGACCAATCTCGCACAGATCGAAAAGACGAGCGCCAGCTTCCCGGCTGTCACCGACGAGCCGATACGCTCCCATTTCCTGACGGAAGATCGGCTGCGCGCGTTGGGCGCAGCCCTTGCCAATGGCGATGCCAAGGATTTGTTCGGGCTGACGCCTTTCGATTTTCAGGCGCGCATCCGCGACAGCGCCAGGAAGATTCTCGATGTCTACCGTTCCACCAACGCTGCCCAGGCGAGGGGCGAAACGATCACGCCCGCGGCACAGTGGCTGCTCGACAACAACTACCTGGTCGAGGAGACCATTTTCCAGGTCAAGCGCGACCTGCCGCGCCGCTTCTATCGCCAGTTGCCGACGCTGAAACTGTCCGACGGATCCAGCGTGCCGCGCGCGTTGGCGGTCGCATGGACCTATGTCGCGCATTCCGACAGTTCCGTCTCGTCGGCCATGTTCAAGGCGATCGTCGAAGGCTTCCAGTCCGTCGAGCCGCTGAAGATCGGCGAACTATGGGCGCTGCCGTCGCTGCTGCGCTTTGTCCTGATCGAGAATCTTCGCCGGATCGCGGTGCGCGTCAATCGCACGCGGGAGTTGCGCCAGATCGCCAACGAGGTCGCCGACCGTGTGCTGGCGACGGACGACAGCGCCGACCGGCAGACGATACTTTCCGGCTACAGCGCCCATGCGCAGGACACCACCTTCGCAACCCAGTTGCTCTACCGGCTGCGCGACGGCTCGCAAAATGCCGGCAGGGCGCTGGAATGGCTGGAGGGCGAGCTGGAAAGGACGGGCTCCGACGCCGAGGAAATCATCCTCAGCGAGCACCGCACGCTGTCCAGCGGCAATGTGACCACCGGCAACATCATCCGCGGCCTGCGCCTCATCAATGACATCGACTGGACGGTGTGGTTCGAGGGCGTCAGCCGCATCGACACTTTGCTGCGCGAGCGCACCGATTTCGCGGCGCTCGATTTCTTTTCGCGCGACCAATACCGGACTGCGATCGAGGAGCTGGCACGCCGTTCCGATCTTTCCGAATTTCGCGTTGCCGAACGGGCGATTGAACTCGCCGGCCATGCTGCCGATGCGCCGGGCTCCGAAACCGGTCCGATCGCTCACACCGACGTCGGCTTCTTTCTGGTCGGTCCGCGCCGGATGGAACTGGAGCGGTCGATCGGCTACCGGCCTACCATCGGCAAGACGATCAACCGGACGTTCCGCAAGACCGGATGGCTGGGCATCGTCGTGCCGGTGTTTGCGCTGACGGTCCTGCTTCTGGTCGTCTCCGGCAATGCGCTCGCCAATCTCGGCCTGTCAGTGCCGTCGATCGTCCTGATGCTGGCCCTGTTCGCGGTGCCGGCCAGCGAAGGCGCGCTCGCATTCTTCAACACCGTCGTCTCGCTGTTTTTGAAGCCGACGCGTCTCATCGGCTATGATTTCAGGCATGGTGTACCGCCCGAGGCACGGACGCTGGTGGTGGTGCCGTCGCTGATCGGCTCGCGCGACGACGTCGAGGAGAACATCCGCAACATCGAAGTGCATCACCTCGCCAACACGGCGGGCGAGATCCATTTCGCGCTGCTTTCCGACTGGCCGGACTCGAAGACCGAGATCGATACGGCGGATGTCGAAATCCTCGAATTCGCCCGCGCCGAAATCGCCCGACTGAACGCCCGCTATCCCTCGGATGGCGCGCCGCGCTTTTATCTGCTGCATCGGCGCCGGCTCTACAACGCCTCGCAAGGCGTCTGGATGGGCTGGGAGCGCAAGCGCGGCAAGCTGCACGAATTGAACCTCTTGCTGCGCGGCGACAGCGACACCACCTTCCTGCCGTTGGAAGTGCCCTTGCCGGAGAGCGTCGTCCACGTGATGACGCTGGACGCCGACACCCGCACCACCCGCGACGCCGTCGCTGCGCTGGCCGGCAAGCTTTGCCACCCGCTCAACCGTCCGCATTTCGACGCGGCCCGGCGCGAGGTCACGGCCGGCTATTCCATCCTGCAGCCGCGCATCACCGCGTCGCTGACCAGCGGCGACGAGGCGTCGTTCTTCCAGCGTGTCTTTTCCGCCAATCGCGGGCTCGATCCGTACGTCTTTGCCGTGTCGGACCTCTACCAGGACATCTTCGGCGACGGTTCCTTCACCGGCAAGGGTCTCTACCATGTCGATGCCTTCGAGGCGGCGCTGAAGGGCCGTATCGAGGAAAACACCATCCTCAGCCACGACCTGCTCGAAGGCGCGCTGGCGCGATCGGCCTTGGTCACTGACGTCGAACTGGTCGAGGACTATCCGACCCGCTATTCGGTCGACGCATCGCGCCACCATCGCTGGGCACGCGGCGACTGGCAGCTTCTGGGCTTCATCCTCGGCCCGCGCTCAAACGTGCCGGCGCTGTCGCGTTGGAAGATGGTGGACAATCTGCGCCGCTCGGTGACGCCGATCTTCTGGGTGATGGCCGCGATCGCCGGCTGGACGCTGCTGCCATTCACGCAGGCGGCGCAATGGCAGGCGCTGCTGATCCTCACGCTGTTCATGGCGCCCACTTTCGACATCGTCAACGCCATCCTGCCGAAGAGCGGCGACCAGACGCCGCGCGGCCATTTCTCGGCATTGGCGCGCGACGTTGCCTTCGGTACCGCCCTGGTGGCGCTGAAGATCGTGCTGATGGCGCATCTTGCCTGGATGATGGGCGACGCGATCATCCGCACGCTCTACCGCCTGTTCGTCAGCCGCCAGAACCTGCTCGAATGGCGCACCGCCTCGCAGGCACACAAGGGCGGCGACAACGATCTCGGCTCCTACTACAGCATCATGTACGGTGCGGTGATCATCGGCGTCGTCGGCCTCGCTGTGCCGGTACTGGCCGATTCCACCGGCGCCTTCGTCGCCTTCTTCTTCGCCTTGTTCTGGATCGGCTCGCCCGCCATCGCCTGCTGGATCAGCCGTTCGGCCGAAACCGAGGACCGCCTGCGCATATCGGCCGCCGATATCCACGCGCTGCGCACGGTGGCGCGGCGTACATGGCACTATTTCGAGACCTTCGTGACGGCCGAGCATCACCATCTGCCGCCGGACAATTTCCAGGAAAGCCCGGCCCCCGTGGTGGCGCCCCGCACCTCGCCGACCAATATCGGCGTCTACCTGCTGTCCGTGATTTCGGCACGCGATTTCGGCTGGATCAGCCTCTCCGACGCCGTCAACCGCATCGACGCGACCATGTCGACCATCGAGAGCATGCCGCGCGATCGCGGCCATCTCTTCAACTGGTACGACACCACGACGTTGAAGCCGCTCTATCCGCTGTACATTTCTGCCGTCGACAGCGGCAATCTCGCCGGCCATCTGGTGGCCGTGGCCGCTGCCTGCGCCGAATGGGCGGAAGCGCCGTCGGTGCATGTGCAGGGCGACTTCGAAGGCATCCTCGACACCGTCACCATCCTCGACGAAAGCCTTGAGGAGTTGCCCGACGACCGCCGTCAATTGCGGCCCTTGCGCCAGCGGCTCGCCGACCGTCTCGACGGCATGCGGCGGGCGGTGGAATTGATCAAGGCGCAGCCGGAGATGGCGTCGATCCGCACTATCAACCTGGCCGTCCTGGCCGGCGAGATACGCAAGCTCGCGACAGCCATCCACACCGAGGCCGCATCGACCCAGAGCGACACCATCGCCGATTGGGCGGCCAGGCTCGAAGCCACCTGCGAGGCGCATGTCCACGACGCGCACAGCGACGAAAACGCCGTCGCGGCATTGCGGGCTAAGCTTCTGACCTTGCGCGAGCGCACGCGCCGTTTCGCCTTCGAGATGGATTTCTCGTTCCTGATGCGGCCCGAACGCAAGCTCTTGTCGATCGGTTACCGGGTCGAAGAGCATCAGCTCGACGAAAGCTGCTACGACCTTTTGGCCTCCGAAGCGCGGCTGACCAGCCTGTTCGCCATCGCCAAGGGCGATTTGCCGACCGAGCACTGGTTCCGGCTCGGCCGGCCGATCGTCGAGATCGGCTTCCAGGGCGCGCTGATGTCCTGGTCCGGCTCGATGTTCGAGTATCTGATGCCGCCGCTGGTGATGAAGGAGCCGCAAGGCAGCATTCTCAACCAGACCAGCAAGCTCATCATCAAGCGCCAGATCCAGTATGGCCGGTCGAAGAACGTTCCCTGGGGGATTTCGGAAGCGGCCTACAACGCCCGCGACCGCGAACTGACCTATCAGTACACCAATTTCGGCGTGCCCGGGCTCGGGCTGAAGCGCGGCCTTGGCCAAAACACGGTGATCGCGCCCTACGCGACCGTGCTGGCAGCGCAGTTCACGCCGCATGAATCCGTGCAGAACTTGGCCAGGCTGAGGCGGCTGGGCGCACTGGGCCGGCATGGCTTTTACGACGCGGTGGATTTCACGCCGCAACGCGTCCCCGAGGGTACCGACCACGCCGTCGTGCTGAACTACATGGCCCACCACTCGGGCATGTCGATCGCCGCCGTTGCCGATGCGATCTTCGAAGGGCGCCTGCGCGACCGCTTCCACAGCGATCCGGTGATCGAGTCGGCCGAATTGCTCTTGCAGGAAAGGGCGCCGCGCGACATCCCGACGGCGACCGTCAGGACCGAGGCCGACGAGCGCTCCAAGGACGAGACCGAGCTCGAGAGCCCGGATACGCGCATCGTGCTCGATCCGCTCAGGGCGCTGCGCTCGACCAGTGTCATGTCCAACGGCCGCTACTCGGTCATGGCTACCGCCACTGGCTCGGGCTACAGCCGCTGGGGCGAACTTGCCGTCACGCGCTGGCAGCCGGATCCGACCGAGGACCGCCTTGGTTCCTACATTTTCCTGCGCGACGCCAGCAATGGCGACTGGTGGTCGGCCACCGCCGAGCCGAAGCGCGCCGCCGACGAGCGTGTGCAGACGCTGTTTTCCGACGACAAGGCGAGCTTCGTCAAATCGATTGGGTCGCTGCGTTCGGAGGTCGAGTGCATCGTCATCTCGGAAGGCAATGGCGAGGGCCGGCGGGTAACGCTCTACAATGACGGCGCCGCCGACCGGCACATCGAAGTGACTTCGTATGCCGAACTGGTGCTGGGCTCCGAGCCCTCGGACAATGCGCATCCGGCCTTTTCGAAGATGTTCGTGGAAACCGAGATCGCGCCGAACAACGGCGCGATCTTCGCCACCAGGCGCAAGCGCGAAAAGGACGAGCCCGATGTCACCATGGTGCATTTCGTCACCGATCCGTCTGGATCGGCGCGTGATGCCGAGGCGGAAACCGACAGGCGCACCTTCATCGGCCGCGGCCGCACCATCACGGACGCGGCTGCCTTTGATCCCGGCGCCAAGCTTGGCGGCCATTCCGGCTTCACCCTGGATCCGATCGCCTCGCTTCGCCGGCAGGTGCGCGTGCCGGCCAACAAGAAGATTTCGCTGACGTTCTGGACCGTCGTCGGCGCCGATCGCGCCGAATTGGATGCCGCTATCGCACGGCTCGACCATCCCGAAAGCTTCTCCCGCCAGGCGATGCTCGCCTGGACGCGCTCGCAGGTGCAAACCCGTCACCTCGGCCTCAGCCTGTCCGACGCCGCCAATGTGCAGAAGCTGGCGCGCTACCTGATATATCCCGATCCGTTCCTGCGCCTTCCCGGCGAATCCATCGCCTCCGGGCTCGGCAGGCAGTCCAGCCTGTGGCCGACCAGCATATCTGGCGATTTTCCGATTTTCCTGGTCAGGATCGCCGATGTCGCCGATCTGGAGATCGTCGCCCAGGCGCTTCGCTTCCAGGAATACATGCGCGCCCGCGGCATGATGATCGATTTTGTTGTCGTCAACGAGCAGGCTTCGTCATACGTGCAGGACTTGCAGCGCGCGGTCGAGACGCTGTGCGAAAACAGCCGGTTGCGCGGCAAGGAGCTTGGACCCCGCCAGCACATCTTCGCGGTGCGCCGCGATCTGATGGAGGAAACGACCTACAGGACTTTGCTCGCCGTCGCCCGGGTGGTGCTGCATACGCGTAACGGCACCATCTTCGACCAGATCGAGCGCGCCGAGGCCGCGGCACTGCAGGCGCGAGACGCCGCCCTCCAGCCGGCAGAACTTGCAGCGCTTCGCGAGCCGTCCTTGCCGGTGCCGACGGCGCAAGCGTTTGCCGCCCAGGCACTGGTCGGGGCCCGCGTCGACGGCAGCGGGCTCGACCAATGGAACGGTTTCGGCGGCTTCGACGGCGGCGGACGCCACTACGTCGTGCGTCTTGCCGGCCGGCGCACGACGCCGCAACCGTGGATCAACGTCATCTCCAACCCATCGTTCGGTTTCCACATATCGGCTGAAGGCGCTGCCTTCACCTGGAGCCGCAACAGCCGCGACTATCAGTTGACGCCATGGTCGAACGATCCGGTCACCAACCGGCCGGGCGAGGCTATCTATATCTACGATCATGCCAGTGGCAAAGCGTTCTCGCCGCTGGCTGCCGTGGTGCGTGACCCGACAATGACCTACGAAACCTGGCACGGGCAGGGTTTTTCGACGTTCCGTTCAAAGCGCGGGCCGCTGTCGATGGACCTGACCCATGTCGTCGATCCCGTCGATCCGGTGAAGATATCGCGGCTGCGCATCCAGAATTCGGGTTCGGCGCCGATGCGGCTACGCGTCTACGCCTATGCCGAATGGGTTCTTGGCGGCCATCGTTCGCGCACCGCGGCAAGCATCGTTCCGTCCCGGGATGCCGCGACCGGCGCTCTGCTGGCGCAAAATCCCTATGGGCTCGATTTTGGCGAACGGATCGCCTTTCTGGCCGCCGACGGTGCGGTGCATTCGGTTACCGCCGACCGCGGCGAATTCATCGGCAGGCTGGGCACCAGCGAGTTTCCGCATGCCGTGCTGAGCGGCGCCGGCCTGTCGGGCCGTGTCGAGGCCGGCGACGATCCCTGCGCGGCCATCGCACGCGACATCGACATCGCTGCCGGCGGCGACGTCACGCTGCTCTGGCTGCTCGGCGACGCGGCCTCGCCCGAGGAGGCCAGCGCGCTGGTGCAGACCCATCGCTCCAGGGACTTCGATCAGCGGCTGGCCGACAACGAGCGCACATGGCGCGGCTTTCTCGACACCATCCAGGTCGAGACGCCGGACAAGGCACTCGACGCCATGGTCAATCACTGGCTGCCCTATCAGAGCCTGGCCTGCCGCATCCGTGCCCGCTCTGCGTTCTATCAGGCAAGCGGTGCCTTCGGCTTCCGCGATCAACTGCAGGACACCTTGGCCTTGCTGGCGCATGACCCCAAGCTGGCGCGTGATCAGATCCTCAATGCGGCGCGGCGGCAATTTCCCGAAGGCGACGTGCAGCATTGGTGGCTGCCGCGCACAGAGGCAGGCGTTCGCACCATGATCTCGGACGACGTGGTCTGGCTGGCCCACGCCACGGCGCGTTACCTGCTGGTGACGGGCGATACCGCGATCCTGAAGGAGCAATTGCCCTTCATCGAGGGGCAGGCGCTGGGCGAAGGCGAGCACGATGCTTTCTTCATCCCGGAAATCTCGAAGAAGACAGCCTCGCTCTATGACCATTGCGCGCGGGCGCTCGATCTTGCCGTCAAGCGCAGCAGCCCAGCCGGGCTGCCGCTGATCCTCGGCGGCGACTGGAACGACGGCATGAACCGCGTCGGCGAGCACGGCAAGGGCGAGAGCGTGTGGCTGGGCTGGTTCCTGCTGAAGACGCTGGGCGACTTTGCCGCTGTCGCCAAGGCGCAGAGCGATGCCAAGCGCGCGCAGGCCTGGACAAAGCACGCCGAGATGCTGAAGCGGGCGCTGGAAAGCACCGCCTGGGATGGCGAGTGGTATCGGCGCGGCAGCTTCGACGACGGCACGCCGCTCGGCTCGCGCAAATCGGACGAGTGCAAGATCGACTCGATCGCCCAGTCCTGGAGCGTGCTTTCGGGCGAGGGCGACCCGGCGCGGTCGACGACGGCAATGGGACAGGCGCTGAAAACGCTCGTCGACGACGAGCTCAAGATCGTCAAGCTGTTCACCCCGCCGTTCTCGAGGACGGAAAAGGACCCGGGCTACATCAAGAGCTATCCGCCGGGGGTCCGTGAAAACGGCGGCCAATACACCCACGCGGCGACATGGTTCGTCATTGCGCTCGCCGAGATGGGTCGCACCGACGATGCCTACCGTTGCCTTTCGATGCTCAATCCGGTCAACCATGCACTCGATGAAGCCGCGGCAGAGCGCTACCGGGTGGAACCCTACGTCGTCGCGGCCGACGTTTATTCCGGGCAGGACAAGGGCGGCCGCGGCGGCTGGACCTGGTATACCGGGTCGGCGGGCTGGCTCTATCGCGCGGCGGTCGAGAGCATTCTCGGCATAGAGCGTCGCGGACAGCGCATTCAATTCACGCCGAGACTTCCCAGCCATTGGGACGGTTATTCGGCGACCCTGAAGATGCTGGG
Organism: Mesorhizobium sp. M1423; assembly: GCF_040317575.1. Lineage (NCBI taxonomy): Bacteria > Pseudomonadati > Pseudomonadota > Alphaproteobacteria > Hyphomicrobiales > Phyllobacteriaceae > Mesorhizobium > Mesorhizobium sp. M1423. The sequence continues at coordinate 34,336 of NZ_JAMYKU010000033.1, read as the reverse complement.
CGCCGAGATCAAGGTACGCGTCGTCCGCGACAAAAAGGCCCGGGCCATCTCACTTGAAGTGAATGGCACGAAGACCAAATCTTCGTCCTTCGAGCCAAAAGCCGGAGACAATGCCGAGGTGATCGTCAGAATACCGGCCTAGATTCAAGGGCTTGGAGCGTCCCTTGCGCTTCCCCAGGGAACGCACGGGCGCTCCAAGTGCCTCTACCGGTTATATTTGCGTTTGACCTTGCTGAATGCCTGCACACGACTTTAGACCTCGTGCCCGGGGTCTTGCTGATTAAAATTGTGGCAGTGCTTTCCGGCTGCCATGATTTTGCCGCAACGCTGACATTTCACCTTTTATCTCAAACTGTTAGACGATCACGGCAAATTTCGAAGCGTCGTCATCTTTTGTTCGCGGAATGGGAACGGAAGAGGTAGACGAGCATTGTTTTGCGACGCGTCAACCGATACGAGTCAAAAAATGACGCACTGCACCATAAATAATTGGCGGAGTAGCTGAAGTGTCACTTCTGCAAATCTACTGGCGAGCCCTTGGTTATCTCGCTGCCGACAGGAAACGCGTTGCGTTTATCTGCGGGGCGAATGTCGCGCTTGCCATTATCGCCATTCTCGAGCCGATCATGTTCGGCCGGGTGATCGATGCCATTTCGGACCGCGGCTCGGTATTCTCGACGCTGGCGATGTGGGCCGGCCTCGGCGCGTTCAACATCATCGCCTTCGTGCTGGTGGCGCGCGGCGCCGATCGCTTTGCCCATAAGCGGCGCAGCGAGGTTCTTTGCCAGTCGTTCGAGCGCGTGATCACCATGCCGCTCGCCTGGCATCATCAGCGCGGCACCTCCAATTCCCTGCACACGCTCCTGCGCGCGGTCGAGACCCTGTTCAGCCTCTGGCTCGAATTCATGCGGCAGCATCTGTCGACCGCGGTCGCGCTGGTTCTGCTGGTGCCCACGGCGCTCAGCATGGATATCCGCATGTCGATGGTGCTGCTGGCGCTTGGCGCGCTCTATGTCGGCATCGGACGGCTGGTGATGCGGCGCACCAAGGAAGGCCAGGCGGCGGTGGAGCGGCACTACCACAAGGTGTTTGCGCATGTGACCGACTCGGTCAGCAACGTCGCTGTCCTGCAGAGCTACAACCGCATCGGCCACGAGACCGAGGCGCTGAAGCGCTACGTCAAGAACCTGCTCGACGCACAAAATCCGGTGCTCGACTGGTGGGCGATGGCCAACGCGCTGCACCGGCTGTCGTCGACGATTTCGATGATGGTGGTGCTCTTGATTGGCGCCTATCTGGTGACGCACGGCCAGTTGCGCATCGGTGACGTGATCGCCTTTACCGGCTTTGCCACGCTGCTGATTGCCCGGCTCGACCAGATGTCGGCTTTCGCCAACCAGATTTCCGAGGCACGCGCCAAGCTCGAGGAATTCTATCATCTCGAGGACTCCGCTTCCGATGCCGCCGAGCCCGACGGGCTGCGCGACCTCGTCAACGTCACGGGTCATGTGCGTTTCGAGAATGTCTGCTTCGAGTTCGGCAATTCCGGGCAGGGAGTCGACGACGCGTCGTTCGAGGTCCAGGCCGGCCAGACCGTCGCCATCGTCGGCCCGACGGGCGCCGGCAAGACGACGCTCATCAACCTTCTGCAGCGCGTCTTCACGCCGTCCGGCGGCCGTATCCTGATCGATGGCATCGACACCCGCACGGTGACCCGCAAGTCGCTGCGCCATTCGATCGCCACCGTGTTCCAGGATGCCGGCCTGCTCAACCGCTCGATCGAGGACAACATCCGCGTCGGCCGTGCGGAGGCGACCTATGACGAGGTCCATGCCGCTGCCAACGCCGCCGCCGCGCAGGATTTCATCCTGTCGAAGAGCGAAGGCTACGACACGGTCGTCGGCGAACGCGGCGGACAGCTGTCCGGTGGCGAGCGCCAGCGCATCGCGATTGCCCGCGCCGTGCTGAAGGACGCGCCCATCCTGGTTCTCGACGAGGCGACCAGCGCGCTCGACGTCGAGACGGAAGACCGCGTCAAGGACGCCATCGACGAATTGCGGCGCGGCCGCACCACCTTCATCATCGCCCACCGCCTGACCACCGTTCGCGATGCCGATCTGGTCGTGTTCATGGACAAGGGCCGGGTGGTCGAGATGGGCGGGTTCACCGAACTGTCGCTGCGCAACGGCCGCTTCGCCAGCCTGCTGCGTGCTGGCGGCCTGCTCAACGACGAGGAGGTTCGCCGCCTCAGCCATCCGGTGAACGAAGCCGCCTGAGTGGCACGCCTTGCCTTCTCCCCTTGTGGGAGAAGGCGGCCTCGCGAAGCGAGGTCGGATGAGGGGTGCTCCAGCTTGGCGCAAATCTTCATCCAAAATCCGGACTTCGGCGCACGGCAGATTGGATCATTGGCGCCTCACTCCGTCCAACACCCCTCATCCGGCTCGGCGCTACGCGCCGATCCACCTTCTCCCACAGGGGAGGAGACCGCGTCACCGCCACGGCTGCAAGCTCTCATCGCGGACGTAGGCGAATTGTGTCGCAGACGGCGTCCAGATCCCGCATCTCCAGCTTGGCGCAAATCTGCATCCAAAAATGGAGATGTAGGCGCACTGCAGATCAGGATGTGAATCCGTAAATCACCGGAAGGCCCTCGGTCTGCTTTCAGGGCGCAAGTTCGCAAAAGCGGTCGATGGAACAAGGCAGCCCCTACGCGCAGCCTCGCCGAATTGGCCATCGCGCTATCACGACCTCTGATCGGGAGCGGCGCCCAGCAATGAAATAGTTCAAGACCGATGTCGATTTCGGGGAGGCTCATTCGTCTCACGATAGGAAGCCGAAGAAATTCGCCCAAGCAAAGAAACGGATGCGATGACAATCACTATTACAGCATTTGAACGATCGCCCGATGGCGGCAAGGGACTGGCGCGCGATACGCGCGTTCGCTGGGCGCTCGAAGAAGTGGGTCAGCCTTATGAGGTTCGTCTTGTTTCCTTCGCAGAGATGAAGGCGCCTGACCATCTGGCAATCCATCCTTTCGGCCAGATCCCCACCTATGAGGAAGGTTCTCTCTCGCTGTTCGAGACCGGCTCGATCGTCTTTCATCTTGCCGAGCAGCATGCGGGCCTGCTGCCGAAGGATCGCGATGCCCGCGCGCGCGCAATCACGTGGATGTTTGCCGCACTTAACACCGTCGAGCCGCCGATCCTGGAATTAACGACGGCAAGAATATTCGAAGGTGACAAGCCTTGGAGCGAGGAGCGCTTGCCGTTGGTGAAGGACCGTGTTCGCGCTCGGCTGGACAAACTCTCGGCTCACTTAGGCGTCGCCGACTGGCTCGATGATGCGTTCAGCGCGGGCGATCTATTGATGGTATCGGTGCTGCTGCGACTAAGAATGTCAGGCATTTTGGACGAATATCAAAACGTGGCTGCCTATGTTGCGCGCGGGGAAGCACGGCCCGCCTATATCCGGGCTTTCGCCTCGCAATTTGCGATCAACGCCCCATCAACCAACAGCCCACAGCAGCTTTGAAGTCTGCCGCCGAGCGTTTGACCAATCCTCGACGCTTCCAGCTTGACCGCTTTTGGCGTCAACTTCGGCGCGATCAAACACCCCGATCGGGTTGTTTACCGACTGGCGGCTTTCATATTGCGATGAGTACTGATTCAGGCTCGACATGAGCCGTCATCCGACTCGGAGCCACGCGCCGATCCACCTTCTCCCACAAAGGGAAGAAGGAGAGACCGCCGGCGCCGTGGTTGCCGCAACTCCGCCGGCGGTCTATGTAAAGCCGCATGAGCGACACGACTTCACGCCTCTCCGGCTGGATGGACCTTGCCAACCCGACGCGGTTCGTCGGGCTGGTCGACAAGGTAGTGCCGTGGTTGGCGAGCGTGGCCGCCATCATCCTCACTGTCGGTCTCTATATGAGCTTCACGGCGCCTGAGGATTTCCAGCAAGGCATCACCGTGCGCATCATGTATATCCACGTGCCTTTCGCCTGGCTTGCCATGATGTGCTACACGCTGATGGCGGTCTCGGCGCTTGGCACGCTGGTCTGGCGCCATCCGCTGGCCGACGTGGCGCTGAAATCGGCGGCACCCATCGGCGCCGTCTTCACCGCCCTTGCGCTGATCACCGGTTCGATCTGGGGCAAGCCGATGTGGGGCACCTGGTGGGTGTGGGACGCGCGGCTGACCTCGGTCTTCATCCTGTTCCTGATGTATCTCGGCATCATCGCGCTGACCCGAGCGCTCGACGATGCCGGGCGCGCCGCCTGGGCCGCCGCCATCATCACCCTGGTCGGCTTCATCAACATTCCGATCATCAAATTTTCGGTCGACTGGTGGAACACGCTGCATCAGCCGGCTTCGGTGTTCCGGCTTGGCGGGCCGACCATCGATCCAAGCCTGTTGTGGCCGTTGCTGGTGATGGCGCTCGGCTTCACAGTGCTGTTCTTCGCGCTGCACCTAACGGCGATGCGCACCGAGATCTGGCGCCGCCGCGTCATTTCGATGCGCCGGGTCGCGGCAAGGCAAGCTGAACGGCAACCCGGCTGATCTTATCCGTCGAGTTTCTTCCCACCCCCCTCTGTCCTGCCGGACATCTCCCCCGCAAGGGGGGAGATCGGATGTTGCTTCTGCTTTCGCCAATTACCAACGTATCAAAGTGGGTGCGGGCGGCGGAGCTGCCAATCTCCCCCCTTACGGGGGAGATGTCCGGCAGGACAGAGGGGGGTGCTGTCCCTCCGGCGTCCGGAAAATTCTATACATTAAAGCCTCCGCACGCGCTCCGGGCTGGTTCACCCCATACGCCCGCGCGCCTTGACCGGCAGCGTCTCGATCACTTTCTCGCCTTCAATCAGATGCACCTCGTCGAACAGATTGGTGACGACGCAGCAATGGTCGGGCACGACGCGCACGCGCTCGCCGATGCCAAGCTCGGCGCCGCCCGAAAGCGTGACATTGCCGTGCTCTTCGCTGAGGCTGGTCACCCTTGCGCCCGCAACGCCTAGCAGCTCGCCGAAATCGGCGAGCCCCAGCGTGTCGCTGGACAGGGCCTTGCTGCCGGCGTCGAGGATGGCGCGTGTCGGCGTTGGACGGCTGACCACCGTCGACAGCACCGTCAGCGCGCAATCGTCGAGGCTGCCGACGCCTTTGGCGACCTGGTAGCGGTCGAGATAGATGTAGGTGCCTGGGCGGTATTCGGTGACGACGGAATGCTCGCCCGAGCGCCACATGTCGGGCGTGCCGCCGCTGGAGATACGCTCGCAGGCAAGGCCGGATGCGGCAAGTGCTTGCTGCGCATCGGCGAGCCACGCCTCGGTCTCTGCAGCGCGGCCCGCCCCCGGGTAGGTCATCAAGCCGCCGAAGACGAGCCCCCGGACCTTGTCGATCTCGCTCGCCAGCGCGACTGCCTCGCCGGCCGACTGCACACCGCAGCGGCCCATGCCGGTGTCGCATTCGACCAGCACCGGCAGGCGGTGGCCGGGATCGGTAAAGGTGGCGGCAAGTCCCATCAGCGTGTCCATGCTGTCCGTTGTCACCGACAGTGTTACGCGGCCGTGCAGCGCCTTGAGGCGCTCCAGCTTCGCCCGCCCGAGGATATTGTAGGGCAGAAAGATGTCGGTCAGGCCGGCGTCGGCCATGATTTCGGCCTCGCCGATCTTCTGGCAAGTGATGCCGACGGCGCCGGCCGCGATCTGCTTTTTTGCCCAGTAGGGCAGTTTGTGGGTCTTGATGTGCGGCCGGAGTTTCAGCCCGTGCCGGTCGGCATGGGCCTGCGCCCGCGCGATGTTGGCTTCGGCGCGGCCGGCATCGATCAGGATCGCCGGCGTATCGAGGTCGTCTATGCTGCGCATGGTCTCACCATCGGAAAATTGGTTGACCTTATGGCCCTGATCGGACCGCATGTCATGGGGCCAGCGACAGCAGTTTGCATCGACACCGAATTGACGTTCGGCTATTGCGTTAGCGCTCGCAAAGCGACGGGAAGGAACCACGATCATGAAACGCTCCGCCATCAACGACATCATCCGCGACGCCGACGCCTTCATCCGCTCGTTCGGCTACATCATGCCGCCCTTCGCCTACTGGAGCCCCGAAGAGATGAAGGCGCGCCGGCAGGATTCGTCGGCGATCTTCTCCTCCCGGCTCGGCTGGGACATCACCGATTATGGCCAGGAGAAGTTCGACGAGCTCGGCCTGTTCCTGTTCACCGTTCGCAACGGCCGCTACGAGGACATGAAGAAGGGCATGGGCATGCTCTATGCCGAGAAGATCATGATCTCGCGCAAGGACCAGCTGTCGCCGATGCACCGCCACAACATCAAGGCCGAAGACATCATCAACCGTGGTGGCGGCAAACTGGTGCTGGAGCTGTTCATGCACGATCGCGATGGCGGCATCGACCCGAAGGCCGAAGTGACGGTACCTGTCGACGGAACCATCCACAGGCTGCCTGCGGGTGGGCTGCTGAAGCTCGACCCAGGCCAGAGCGTGACGCTGCTGCCGGGCGTCTGGCACGCCTTCTGGGCGGAAGGCAAGGACGTGCTGATCGGCGAGGTTTCGACGGTCAACGACGATCTCACCGACAATGTCTTTCGCGAACCAATCGGCCGCTTCGCAGACATCGACGAGGACACAGCACCGCTGCACCTGTTGGTGTCCGACTACGAGAAGTGGGTGGGATAGGGCAGGGTGGCGAGGAACACTTACGTTCGAGAGTGAAGGTCCTCGGCAATCAGCCGCTTCTGTCGCAAGTCGACCCGAGTCGTTGTGCACAGCTGATCCAGCGGCATTTTGACGTGGGCCTCGTCAAGCGGGATTAGCGCGTAGTAATTGCCCTCGCCGGGCTGTGGGATTGGCGCCGGGGCCGACTTCTCATCGGAAGGATCGACTCGTGAGGCGGCAATGATCACTCCGCGGGAATCGTATACAGCGTGAAGCACTGTTGGCATGTCTTGGCTCCTCAGGGAGAACTTATCGCCGCGAATCTTATTTGCATATCGTCTGATACGTTCGTCTGTATCACCTCGGTCTGGCCTGTCTCATCGATGTAGGTATACAGGCTTTCCCAGCGCAAAGTGGCCGTGCGAAGGACGACCGCCGCACGTACCGAGTACCCCCAGTAGGCATCGCCTGTTCCGAGTTTCCAAAACCACACCATTTGGCTGCCAGCTCGTTGGAAAGTGGATTGAGTGACGAAAGTGGCCAAGGAAGCCTCCTTGCAGCTTGATTTCCGTAGAACCTGGAACTCTCGAGGAGTTTTCTTGCAACATCCGCTTGCGACTTCCAGAGGATAGGGAACACGAGCACCCTCGGACGGATAGGCATTTCAACCCCGCGAGACTGAATTTGCGGGAGAAGATGGCACCGGTCAAGCGTCAATCTTCGGTGGCAATGGGCTGCTGCGCACGCTTTTCGTGCATTTCCACTCCTGAGTCTAACGCTGATGCTTGTCGGCCCTGCGGTTGCCCAGCAGGAGCTTGCGTTCGAGATGTGCCCGCAACTCCCCGTAGTAGGCCGTCAGGAACGCCCGCGCGTCATGGGCTTGTGGCGCCGCACCGATCTTGCGTCCGATCGTTTCGGCCACCGTCCGCAACGCGAAATAGTCGTCGCGGCGCAGCACTTCCTCCAGCTTGTGGAGTTCGGCAATTCCGTAGGCGTCGAGCTGGGCGTGGCTGAATCGGAACGCGCCAGTGCCGGCATCCTGCCGGGCCGACAGATCTTCCAGCAAGGCGCGCTTCGGTGCCTCGACCACCCAGGTCCCCGCCAACAGGTCGCCGATCCGCATGCGGTCTCGATTGAAGAGCGGAAACAAGGCAAACAGCAGCGTCCACACCAGTCCGAACACCGTCGTCAGCGTGTCGGCAAGGTCGGTGCCGCTGCGTCCGACGATGATCGACAGCGGCAGGAACACTTCGATCTCGCGCATCAGGTTGCGGGCGATGACCTGGTCGATCGACAGGCCGTCTCCGCTGCGCGATGCGACCCGGATGCCGACGATCCGCTTGCCGGGCGTAGCCGCGCGCCGGCCCGCTTCGAAGACGATGAAGTAGGCGTTGCGCAGAAAGAAGATCAGGATGATCCAGACGACGAAGAGCGGCTGAAACCCCTCGCTGCCAAGGCCTCCCACCCCGAACAGTGCGACGATCGTGATCACGATTGCAGCCACCGCGATGAACACGAAGTCGAGGAGGAAGGCGGCAGCCCGCGTGCCGGCGTCGGCCAGCTTTATCCGAAGATCGACGCCCTCGGGCGTGATCAGCGGCCGTATAGCCGCAAAGGCGGCGCGTCTACCGATCGCCATGCCGCACCATCCGGAACAGGTAGAAGTAACCGATCCACAGCGCCAGCATGCCACCGCCAATGGCGTAGCGCGTGACGTCGCTGGTGATGGTCTGCCTGCCAATGCCCTCGAGCAGCCCGGCAAACAGCAGCATGACCGAGACCCCGACCATAGCATTCGCGGCGATGCGTCCGGCACCAGCCGCTGCCGCCATGCGTGTCAATTCGCCGGGAAAAGCGATGCTGGTGCCGATGCGCATGCCGGCCGCGCCGGCCAAAGCGATTGCGAACAATTCGGTGGTGCCGTGGATGGCCAGCCAGCCGCCGAGCTCCATGCCGAGCCCCTTGGACCAATAGACTTGGAACAACGCGCCGATCATGCAGCCGTTGAACAGCATCAGCAGTACCGTCGGCACGGCGAAGGCAAAGCCGAGGGCGAAGGCCAGGATCGCGACCTGGACGTTGTGCGTGAACAGATAGGCGGCAAAGCCTGAGAGAAAGCCATTGTCGCCATCATAAAGCATGCTGCGCAGCAGTTCGGCCGAAGCATCTGGACCGCGGCCCCCTGCCAGGCTGGACGGGATGATCGCGTCGAACCAGCTCTTGTCGGATGCCACCAGCCAGGCGCCTGCACCAATGCCGATCACCATCAGCGCGACCGAAACCAATGTCTCGCGCCACAGGTCGCGAATGGCTTCGGGCCAGTCGTGCAGGAAGAAATCGGCGAGGCGCTGCCGCAGCCCGCGGCGTGCGCCATAGAGATAGAAATAACCGCGCAGCGACAGCGCTTCGAGATAGGCGACCAGCGCGTTGTCGAGCGAGGTCGCCCGCGCCACCGAAAGGGAAGACAGCGCCGATCGATAGAGTAGGGGCAGCGACAGCAGCTCCTCTTCGGAAAGCGTGCGCGGCGCACGCTTCTCGACACGCGCGAGAAGCGCCTCGAATGCTTTCCAGTCGGCCTCGCGCTCGCGGCGGAAGCTGGCCAGCGACTGGCGTACCGCGTCGCCGCGTACCGCACTGCCGGGTACTGGCGCCGTCACAACAGATCCTCCTGCTTGAACTGCAGATAACGCTCGACCAGCGCGGGACCCAGCCGATTGTGGTTGGCTTCGATGACATGCGCCCCGAGCAGCCGCAGCCGGCCGATGACGACCTGCCTTTCGCGCAAGAGCCCGCCGGCAACCACCGCGCGGGCAACGTCCTCGCCGGAGCGTGGCGGCATATCGGCCAGGCCCTCCAGTTCGGTGTCCTTCATCAGCGTGAACAGCACCAGATGCCGTTCGGTGAGCCGGCCCACGGTGCGCAGCATCAATTCGGCACTGATCGGATCGACGAAATCGGTGAAGACGATGACCAGCGAACGGCGGTCGAGCCGCGCCGCCAGCGTCGTCAGCGCCAAGGTGAAGTTGGTCTCTTCACTGGAATAGTCGATCTCCGCGGCCCGTTTCTGGATCATCGCAAAGCTGGCGGGGCCGCGTACCGCGCCGCTCGAAACGCGCGGCCGTGCATCGAAGCCGAACAGGCTGACCATGTCGCCGCCCTTCAGCGCGATGAATGCCGACAGCAGGGCGGCCGTCACCGCCCGGTCCACCTTCGGCACACCGTCGACGGGCTCGCACATCAGGCGTCCGCTATCGATGGCCAGCACGATATTGTTGTTCTCCTCGATGCGGAACTCGCGCGCCAAAAGCTTGCCGTGGCGGGCGCTGCGCTTCCAGTCGATCATCCGCCGGCCCATGCCCGGCTGGTAATCCTTGAGCGCGTCGAACTCGCGGCCTTGACCAGCGCGGCGCTGCGCATGGCCTTCGGCAAGCGCCGCATGTTGCAGCAGCGTGATCGCCTCGCCGCGGGCGCTGCTGACGTCGGGCAGCACCGCAACCTTGCTTTCCACCGGCAGCACGACCTGGTTCCAGACCAGCCCGAACGGCCCGCGCCAGCGCACCCAAAGACGGTCGAAGCTGGCGATCCCACGCCGCAGCGCCTGGAAGCGAAGGTCGAGCGACCCGCCTCCGGGGGTTGGCAGCAATGTCCCACCGCTGTCGCTCACCGGCGCCAGACGCGCATCGTGGCCGACGCGAGCCTCCGCGATGCGCGGCCGCCCCGAATGACGGGCGGCAATTTGTACGCTGAAGTCGCCGCCGACACCGACCTGCTGCGGCGCATCGATGCTGGCATTCAGCGATGCCCGCCCGCGTCCGGCCGCGGCATCCACCGCCAGGAAGGCAAGCAGCAGGCAGCTCCACAGCAATCCCAGATACCAGAACGACGGCAGTGCCAGCGCGACCAGGAAGGCCGGCACCGCGCCGGCCGCTGCTGCCCACACTGCTCGGCCGCTGGGATAGATCAACGTGGTGCTTCCGTCTGGTCGACCAGGTCGGAGACGATCTGCTCGACCAGGCGGCCATCGATCTGGGCGGCAGGCGAAAGGATGACGCGGTGGCGCAGCGCCGGCACTGCCAGCGCCTTGACGTCGTCGGGGATCACATAGGCGCGTCCGTCCAGCGCCGCCCGGGCACGAGCCGCCCGCGCCAGCATGGCGCCCGCGCGTGGGCTGGCCCCGACTTCCAGATCGGCATTTTCGCGCGTAGCCCGTACCAGCGCCGCTATGTAGCCGACGACATCGTCGACGAGGGTGACGGAGCCGACGGTTGCGAGTGCCTCCTGCAGCGTCTCGCGGTCCGTCTGCGCCTCGATGCCGTATTGCGCGATGTCGTGCGAGGCGGAGCCGCCGCCGTGATGGACGATGATGGCTCGTTCTTCCTCGGGGCCGGGATAGCTGACGCGGTGCTTGAACAGGAAGCGGTCGAGCTGCGCCTCGGGCAGGGGGTAGACGCCCTGGTGCTCGATCGGATTCTGGGTCGCGACGACCATGAAGTTGCGGCCGAGCGAATGCGTGGTGCCGTCGAACGTGACCGCATGTTCCTGCATCGCCTCGAGCAGTGCGGCTTGCGTCTTGGGTGGCGTGCGGTTGATTTCGTCGGCAAGCAGGAGATCGCAGAAGATCGGGCCGCGCGTCAGCGTGAACTGCCCGGTCTGGAAGTTGTAGATGTTCGACCCGACGATGTCGCCGGGCATCAGGTCCGGTGTGAACTGGATCCGCCCGTAGGCGACCCCAAGCGCTTGGGCGAAGCAGCGCGCGGTCATTGTCTTGGCCGTGCCGGGAGGGCCTTCGAGCAGGATATGCCCGCCTGCAAACAAGGCGGTCAGCATCAGGTCGACCGTATCGTGCTGCCCGGTAATCGCCTTGGCCACTTCTTCCCTGATCCGTGTCGCCAGGGCCTTCACATCATCGACGTTCACCGAGCCTCCTTGCTGTCCAGTCGTGCAGCCGCTCAGCTGCCTGTTGCATCTGCGTCAGGTTCTTCGCCTCGCCGGCGGCTTGCGAGCGCGTCGTGAATCCGCCGGCTTGCTCCTTATCGCGAGAGTCGAGCCAGTGGTCGAGCGCTGTGCCTTGCAACCCTTGCGGTGCCCCGAGCAGCGCGCCGGCGCGCACCCGCATCAAGGCCGCATAGCGGCCTCCCAGCTCGTCCAGCCGGCCGGCACGCCGCATGAGCATCGCCGTCGTATCGACCAGCGCACGCTTGCCGAAAGCAATCGCACGCTGGTCGGCGCGCGGCGGGCCGAACCGGCCAAGGCCATGCAGGAACGCCAGCGCAGCGGCGACCAGGATCGTCAGTGTCAGCGCCAGGAACGGCGGCTCGACCAGAAGCTTGGCCAGATCATACTTCCGCCCCGCGCCGTGCAGCGTCAGATCGAACATCACCGGTCCGTCGTCGGGCTGGAGCAAGGCGATCAGCCCGAGCGCCGCTACCGCCTTGTCGGGATCCTTGAGGGCGGCGTTGTTGATCAGGTCGGGGTCGGTCAGGATATAGAACGGCTTGTTCTCCACTCGCGTCAGCACGGCCTGGCCTTGCCCGGCTGCAATGACCGGGTGTTCGTCCGCTACCCACTGCAATTCGTCCGGGGTGTTGACGAGCTGGCCCTCGATGTCGAGTTGCTTTGGCGTACTCTGGCCAGCACCGATCTTTGCATCGGCGATCCGGCCAAGCCACTCGTTCACCACCGAACCGGGCAATCGCCCGAATTTCATGTTCCAGCCTTCGTGCTCCTGCAGCGGCAGGATCTGCCATTTGGGCAGCACGAAGAGCGTGTTCTGGTCCTGACGAAGGTCGAGGATGTGGTCGAGAGCCTCCGGATCGCTGTCGAGCGAAATGGTGACGATCAGCAGCATGTCGGTGCCGAGATCGTCCTCGGTCCGCGCCATGAAGGGCGGTTCGCCGGTCAGCTTCAGCCATTCCGCCAGGCCGGCGTAGCCGACGCCGCTTTTCGACAACGGCGTGGCGCCGCCATTGCCGGGTTGCCGGAAATCGGGAGCATAGGTGGACAGCAGGAAGAAACCGGCTGCCGCAAGCAGGCTGGCGAAAATCCCCCAAAACAGTGTCTTTCGATTGAACGGCTCCTGCGCCTCGACCGCCGTTGCGCTCACGTCCAGGCATCCCGGAAGGCGAACCGTTCATAGGCGCCGCGTGCTTGCCGCCAGCCTTCCGCGCCGACCGGCCGCCGCGCGAACAGCGCGGCCTCGACAATGCGGGCGATCTCGGTAAAGGCATGGCGTGCCCTTCCCGGCAGGGAAGGGGCATTGGCGATGTCGCGCGCGGTGAGCGACGGGCGCAGGAAGTCCGGCAGCCGGCCGGCAATATCGGCGACGCTGCGCCGAAGCAGCAAGTGAACCGCCTCGTCATAGTCGCCGCGCGCGGCCAGCGTATCGGCTTCCGACAGCAGGACCTGCGCGGCGCCGGCGTCGGGGCGCCAGGTCTCTTCGGCCTCGGCCTCGGGCCGCGCGCGCTGCCACGGCAGGCGCCAGGCGATGCCTTTCACCTCGAGGAAGACCACAAGCAGGATGATTGCGGCGCCTGATATCACCGCCCCCCAGAACAGATAGATCATGTAGGGACCGAGCGATGACAAAAGATCCAGCAGCGGCTTCAGCCAGTCGGGCGGCTGGGGCGGCACATAGGCCGGCAGGTCGAACTGGATCGACTCATCGGCGATCAGCCGCTTGTGCAGATTGGTCAGCCATTCGGCTTCCGCTGTGCCTGGCTGTGCCACCGTCACCCGCTCCCCTGCAACCTGGAGTTCCCAGCCGACACTGACAATGCAGCACAAGAATTGCAAGTGGGCTGGACGCCCACGGTTAATCTTGGCAGAATTGCTATTAGGGCGCCGTGATACTGTTACGGCGAAACACGGGGGAAATCATGGCTTCAACGACATTGGAACGGCCTGAGAAATTCGAGATCGGCAGAGTGTTCAACAACAGCTTCGCCGTGATCGGCCGCAACATCGGCCTGTGCCTTGGACTCGCGCTGCTGTTTTCAGGCTTGCCGGCGATTATTCTTCGGCTGTGGAGCCAACCGCAACTAGATGCGGTTCTGCAGGGCGACCCCGGCGCCGCGGCCGATCCCTCGATGATGTTTCAGAATTCATGGATTACGGTTATTGCGGGATTGCTATCCTTCGTTTTCGCGCTGCTGCTCCAGTCGGCGCTGGTGCGGGCAACGATCGAGGACTTGAACGGCAAGCGGCCGACCTTTGGCGACTGTATTCAGATAGCCATCCGCAATTTGCTGCCGACCCTTGGTATTGGCCTGCTCGTCGGCCTGGGTGCGGGCCTGGCGTCGATAGCCTTGCTGGTTCCCGGCATCATCTTATGGCTCGGATGGTGCGTGGCGGTGCCGGTTCTGATCCAGGAGCGGCTTGGCGTGTTCGGGTCGATGTCGCGCAGCCGTGTCCTGACCAAGGGCAACCGCTGGCCGCTATTTGGCCTCTTCTTGATCCTGATGGTCATCGCCATGGTCATCCAGTGGGTGATGCTGGCAGTCATCGTCATGTTTGGCGGGATCATTGCCGATGTGGCGGCAGCCTTGGTGTCGACCGTGCTGTCGATGGTGCTGTCGGTCGCCACGGCGGTCAGCTATGTCGAGCTGCGGCAGGTCAAGGAAGGCACCAGCGTCGAAGAACTGTCGCAAATCTTCTCCTGAGGACGGTGGAGGCTTTTCACCGGCTGGCATCTTGCGTTGCGGTCGAGCAGCCGAGCTCGGTCACAACGCCTTTGTCTGTGCCGGCAACGCTGCTGCCAGGCGGTGCGCCCATTCCTCGATGCCGGAGCGGCCCGCCAGCAGGTCCTGCCTGATCTCGACGAGGACGGCTGGAATGCCGCGATCGTCGCCATGGACCGGTATGGCGTAGTCGCCCTCGCGGCTGATCACGTAAGGCTCGTTTGCCGCGACGTTGAGCCCGATGCCGGCGCCCAGGCCGGCAAGCACTGCCTGGCCGAACTCGATTGCCCGGTCGTAAAGCACGCCGGCGTGCCAGGGCCGCGCAATGCCGAGAAAGACCGGCGTGAAGGAGTGGATCGTCGCGATCCGCGTCGGTCTGCCCTGCTTCGCCCGGTCATCGAGATGGGCGGCCACGCGGTCATGAAACGGCGCGAACAGGATTTGGGCACGCCGGCTTCGCTCCTCCGGATCGAGGCCGACATTGCCGGGGATGCCGGTGTCTTCCGACAGCACCGGAATACTGCCGCTGGAACCAAGCGGCCGGTTGAGATCGATCAAAAGCCGCGAATAGGAGCTGAGGAAAGCCGGAGCATCGAGCAGCTTCGACAGAGCGCGGGTGAGTTCGGCGGCGCCGATATCCCAGGCGATATGGCGCTGCAAATGGCTGCTGTCGAGACCGAGCCGCGCATACTCGGCCGGAATATGATTGGACGCGTGCTCGCATATCAGGACGATATCGGAACGCCCCGTTTCGTTGATTGCTTCGACCGCGGGTGGCCAACCTTCCGGTAGGATGGCGTTGGCAACCGGCTCAGCCATCAATAGAGCGTCCGGTAGAGGTCGCAGACAGCCACTGGATCAAGCCCGGCAAGGCGCTCGGTCTCATGCCGCTTGAGGCCGACAAAAGTCTCGACGAACACCGGCGCGAACCATCGTGTCACGGTCTTGTCGGCAACGAGCGCGTCGAGTGCCGCCGGCAGCGTTTCCGGCAGCCGTACGAGGCCAAGCTTCTTGCGTTCGGCGGCGCTCATCTGCGTCGGGTCGCCGGCGACCAGCGGCGGTGCCGGCAGCTTGGCTTTCAGCCCCTCCAGCCCGGCGCGCACGATCGCCGCCAGCGACAGATAGGGATTGCCGGTGGCGTCGGCGGCCCGGTATTCGATGTTGTACTGCCGCGCCGGATCGCGCCCGCCGATCGTCACCGTCGGGCAGATGCGCAGGCTAGCCTCGCGGTCGCGATCGGCAAGCCAGGTGTAGGACGAGCTCCAGCTGTGCGGCTTCAGCCGGTAGTAGGACGACACACTCGCCGCCGTCATGGCGGTGATCGCGGGCAGATGGCGCAGGACGCCGGCGCAGAACGAAGCGGCCGGGCTGGAAAGGCCGCCCGGCTGTGCCGGATCGTAGGTCGCCGGCTTGCCGGCCGCGTCGACGAAGCTGAAATGGATATGGACGCCGTTGCCGACGGCATCCGGCGCGATCTTGGGCGCGAAGCTCGTCCGCCAGCCGGCACATCGCGCGACTTCGCGCGCGATCTCGCGGATGGCGACCGCCCGATCGGCCGCGGCGAGCGCATCGGCTGGCTCGCATGTCACCTCGAATTGGTCGGTGCCGAATTCGGCGATCACTACTTCCGGTGCGACGCCGGCTTCCGCCAGCGCCGCCATCAGATTGACGGCAAACGGATCGGCGCGGCGCAATGCGGCCAACGACATCGAATGAGCCGGCCCAAAGTCGCCTTCGATATGGAATTCATGCTCGAACGCGGCGATGACGGAAAGCCCGGTCGCCGCCTTCAACTCCGCCAGCGCATCGCTCAGCATGGTCCGCGTGCAGCCGAGCCACGGGCTGCCGTCCAGTTCGACGATGTTGCCGGCGACCATGTCGAACGGTGTCGGCGATCCGGTCAGCGCCGTGCGAAACCGCGCGTTGAGATCGGGAACGAGACGCACGTCGCCGGACGAGCCCCAGGGATTGGGATCGACGATGGAATTGAACGGCGTCAGCGACAGATTGGCCTGCAGCCAGCCGACGCCGGTCGCGGCGATCTTCTGCAGCTTGCTTTCGACGACGGAGCGGCCGCGCGTGATCGCCGAAAGGTCGGTGGTGACGACGGCAACGAGCGGTTCGACGGTCGATGTCATGCAGCTTTTCCCAAAACTTCGAAGCGGGCGGCGACGGTGGCGGTGTCGGCGATCCAGCAATAGCCGCCGAAAGCCTCGAGCGCGCCGTCATGGCGCTCCTGCGAGGCGGCGGCGCAAGCGTCCGATACGCAGGTGACGAGGTAGCCGCGATCGGCGGCATCGCGCACCGCCATGTCGACGCACTGGTCGGTCATGATACCGGCGACGACCAGGTAACGCACGCCGAGGTTTTTCAGGACATAATCGATGTTGGTCGAGTTGAAGACGCCCGACGATGTCTTCGGCAGCATGATCTCGTCGCCGACCGGCGCCAGCGACGGCACCGGCAGGCCCTCCGGCCGGCTCGGCGCGATATGGATCGGCGTCAGTTTGTGGTCGAGCGAGCGATCGCGGCCATCCTCGGTCAGGCTCTGGATGATGGTATGGATCACCTCGACGCCGTTGGCGCGCGCGGCCGCTAGCAGGCGCTCCTGGTTGGGGATCGTTTGCGACGCCGTCTGCCGGTAGAAATCGTGGTCGGGACCGCGCTCCGGATGCGCCGGATCGGCGCCGGGCTCCAGCCAGACGCGCTGCATGTCGACCAGCAGCAGTGCGGTTTCGCCGGCCCGGAACGGCTCGTTTCGTTTCGGCAGTGGTGGCGTCATGCTTGGGGTCCTGTGTGGGTGATCACTATCTGGCTGATTTAGCTGACTTTGGTCCACCCGTCTTGCGTGCCGGACGCGCTTATTGGGATATTCGAAGTCGCTAATTTAAGGTACACTGCTTTCCGGCATGGGGGACGGGGGTCTCTGTGATGATCGATTCAGACGTGTTCGACTTTGTCGAACGCTGCAGGAAACATACAGCCACCGGGCCGCTGCTGAGCGACCTTCTTGAAACCGTGAGGAATCTCGGCTTCGAGCATCTTATCCTGAGCGGTGTGCCGCTCAGTGGCCAGAAACTTGCGCCGATGGTTGAACTGAATGGCTGGCCGGCCGGCTGGTTCGAACGCTATGTCGAAGCCGAGCATGCCGCGGTTGATGGTGTTTGCATTTACTCGGCAAAGACCCTGAAGCCGTTCCTTTGGTCCGAAGTACCGGCAAAGTGGTCGGATACGGAAGGTTCACGACGCGTCGCCGGCGAGGCGACGGAATTTGGCATCTGTAGCGGCTTCGCTGTGCCGATGCTCAGCATTCACCATTGGCAATCCGTGCTGTCGTTTGCCTCCTCCGCGAAGTCCTGCAATCTCTCGCCACGCCATCAAGTGCAACTGGTGACCATGGCGGTCTATGCCGGCATGTCGATCCAGGCCTTGGCGGATGACAATGATGACGATGAAGGCATGCTGACCGACCGCGAAAAAGAGGTGCTGTTGTGGGCCGCAGCCGGCAAGACCTCGTCGGAGACATCCCAAATCCTCGGTCTGACCGAGCGAACGGTCAAATGGCATTCGACAAGGGCCCGTGAGGCTTTTGGCGTCGCAACGACCACGCAGGCGGTCGTCGAGGCAGTGCGCCGGCGCCTGATCCACCCCTAAACGCGTCAACTGTCCCATCGGACAGGTGACGTACATTAGCGAGGCTGCAAATATCCGCCGCGAGAACGATCGGGGGATCGCGCCATGATAACGGCCCACGTAGTCAACGCGCATAACAAGCATCTCTACGAAAACGAATTCGACGAATTTCTGCGCCGGCGGCACGACTTCTTCGTGCATCAAAAACGCTGGCGCCCTCCGAGCCCGGATGGTCGCGAACTGGATCAATTCGATACAGACGCGGCGACATACCTGCTGGGCATTGAAGACGATCGCGTAGTGACTTCGGCTCGATTGATCCCAACGAGCGAGCCGCACATGGTCTCGGAGGTTTTTTCTCACATGTGCGAAAAATCGGGCGTCCCAAGACGTCCTGATTGGGCCGAATGGACCCGCACATTCGTCGTTCCCGACAAGCGAACTGCCGGACTGAGGGGAACGCTGACGCAGCTGTGCTGCGCGGTGATGGAATACGCTCTAGACGAGGGCCTCAGCGCCGTCGGCGGCGTCCAGGAAACCTACTTCATGCCCCACCATGGCGCGCTCAAATGGCGGGCCGAGCCGATGGGCATGGCCAGGGAAGAAAACGGCGAATGGTACATCGTCGCGTATATCGAGGTGAATGAGGCGGCACTGGCGAGTGTGCGGAAGGTATTGGGGATCGAGCATTCGCTGTTGGCGAGGCGGGGGACG
This sequence comes from Mesorhizobium sp. M1423, assembly GCF_040317575.1. Taxonomy (NCBI): domain Bacteria; kingdom Pseudomonadati; phylum Pseudomonadota; class Alphaproteobacteria; order Hyphomicrobiales; family Phyllobacteriaceae; genus Mesorhizobium; species Mesorhizobium sp. M1423. Next base: position 15,642 of record NZ_JAMYKU010000033.1, on the reverse strand, counting down.
CAAATGCCCTTTCTCCAAGAAAATAGCATATCTTTAGTCCACAACCGGGTAGAAGTGTAATCATGAATGGGAGGGATGATCATGTCTGTAATTCTTGCATCAGCCAGAATAAAAGAGGGCAATTTGGCAGAGCATTCGAAAAATGTGACATCGTGGAAAGATAGTATACTATCGTTTGAAATAGATGAAAAGTACAAGGGAAATTTTGTCCCGGTAATATCCCATTGCCATAACGTGCCATACATAACAAGTAGCTATTGGATCAAGCAGGTTGGACCAGAATACATCGTCGTTATGCAGGGGGCTCAGGATACAAGTGGAAGGGTCTTTCCGCCCACTGATTTCACGGCAGTCATAGTTTCGACAATCTAGGGAATAGGCGACCCCGTTGGAATAGGCGCGGTCTCGGCCGCGCCTCTTGCTGTTTGAAGCCATGGAAGGAATTACGGTGACAGTGCACTATTTTCTGTCGCCGCCTGCTCTGGTTTTCCGGGTTTCACGGCTTTGCCGATTTGCCCGGCGATGCTCTTGGCCCACGGGTGCATCGAAACCGCGACATCGGCGACGCGGCAATACTCGATGAGCAGTTCTTGTGGAACACGTGGTCTTCGGACGTGAAAATACTTTGGCTCGCCCGTGAGGTGCTGGGGGATGCGGCAGACCGGGAGCGCGGGCAAGGTGCACCATGCGGCCGAGGCGACATGGTAAAAGTGCACTGTCACCGTAATTCATCCTTAGCGGCCAATTTCCCGCGTCGCATCAACAATCTAGGTCATTTTCGGTTTCGCTTTAGGCAGCGCGGCCACCAAGAGCTGGTGCTGTTTCTTCTTTCTCTTCGACGTGAGGGCTCACCCATTCGTCGGTTATCACGCGGCTGACCAAGGTGCCCGGCACCGCTTTTCTCAAGGCACGCAGCAAAAAGTATCTAACCCGCTCGGACAGTCAAGAGGTGTGGCAGGCAGGCCATGCGCAGCCAGCCGCAGCGAGCCGCCAAGACGCGCGAAGCACTTCGGCGGTGTAGGACAGCGGCACGCCAGAACGCGCGCAGGCCAGGCGTTGGCCTGCTCAATTGTGTTTTGACTATTTGGCTGCACGGGCGCACGAAGGAGGCTGCTACGAACAACGGAACAGCGGTCGCAGTGATGCGGGTGATTAACCTGAAGGCTGCATAAAGTTACCCACACTCTGGCGACTGCAGACGCTCCAGCCGGCGGGCTTTCCGGTGCGCCACGGCTGCGATTAAGGTCAGGGCGACTGCTTTATGGACGCCGCCATTTTGTCGCGGCGCTCCTTCTCGGCAGTGCTGTGTAGAGTTGTAGCATGAAATGTCGGCGTCGGCCTCGATGACCGGACATTTCTGCCGGCGCGCTGTGGCCAGCGCGGCGGCAGACTGAGGCCTTAGCGCACGGCGAGCCGCCCTTCAGTGGTGGTGGGCGGAAACGCTCTTGACGTATTCGGACACCATTTCCTTCGGTGCCGACTGACTGACGTCGCCGACGCTAAGGATGCCGACCATTCGCATATTCTTGTTGATCACCGGCAACCTGCGGATTTTCAGTTCCTCCATGTGCCGTACGGCCTTGGCCAGATCGTCGTCTTCGCGGCAGCAGTGAATGCCGGCCGTCATGACATCGCGCGCCGTTGCGGTGCGGCCGTCGAAACCATCGTCCGCCAGTCCCTTGCAGACAATATCGCGGTCGGTCACCATTCCGATCAGTCGGTCGTTCTCTCCGATGGGAATCGACCCGATATCCTGGGCTCGCATCATTTTCGCCAGTTCGGTGACAGCGGTTTCGGGGCTGACCCAGTCGACACCCTTATGCATTGCGTCTTTGACTTTCATGGCGGACCTCCCTTGCTGGGTTGGTGAATGTCCCCCTGTCCCATTCTAACGCGGACGGGGTTTGGCTGCCAGAGGTCATCATCCAGACCCGCATTTTGCGGTGGTTGTCATGCGTCCATCTCCAGCCGATCATGCCCCGGCTCTTCGTGCCAGGATCACCTGCCGCAGGTCGCGTCGGTCCACGAGCGATTACGGTGCGATTACGGTGACAGTGCACTATTTTCTTTTCGCCGCCTGGCTCGTTTCCGGGTTTCATGGCTTGCCGATTTGTCCGGCGATGCTCTCGGCCCACGGGTGCATCGAAAACCGCGACATCGGCGACGCGGCAATACTCGATGAGCAGTTCTTGTGGAACACGTGGTCTTCGGACGTGAAAACACTTTGGCTCGCCCGTGCGGTGCTGGGGATGCGGCAGACCGGGAATGCCGGTAAGGGTGCACCATGCGGCGAGGGCGACATGGTAAAAAGTGCACTCACCGTAATTCTGATCTATACTCCGGACCGAACGCCTACGGCGAGGCGAAGGGCGGATGAAGTGCTTGATAGAGTTCTCTTTTTAGTCATGGGACGATATTAAGATGTTAGCCTCCGACCTGACGAAATTTATCGAGCAGGATCATCTGGCTCTGGATGCCTTCGTAAAGGGCGATCCTGAGCCCTTGAAAAACCTCTACTCGCGACAGGACGACGTCATTATTGCCAATCCCTTTGGCCCGCCGGCGAAGGGATGGAGAAAGGCCGCTGAGACCATGGAACGGGCCGCCACCAATTACCGGCACGGCAAGGCCATCGGCTTTGAGCGCATCTCGGAGTATGCGACAGCCGGCTTGGGATACATCATCGAGGTCGAGCGGTTCCAATCCAAGGTCGGTGGTGGCAACAAACTGGTGCCGATTGCGCTTCGAGTCACCACCATATTCCGGCGCGAGGAAGGCGCGTGGAGGATCGTCCTTCGTCATGCCGATCCGATAACCTCGGCACGCCCGCCGACGTCCATTGTCGGGGAGTAGAAGCGTTGCCGGAAAGGTTTTAGGAATTACGGTGACAGTGCACTAATTTCTTTTCGCCGCGTGCCTCGTTTTCCGGGTTTCACGGCTTTGCCGATTTGCCCGGCGATGCTCTCGGCCCACGGGCGCATCGAAAACCGCGACATCGGCGACGCGGCAATACTCGATGAGCAGTTCTTGTGGAACACCTCGGACGTGAAAACACTTTGACTCGCCCGTACGGTGCCGGGGGATGCAGCAGACCGGGAACGTGGGCAAGGTGCACCATGCGGCGGGGCGACATGGTAAAAAGTGCATTGTCACCGTAATTCCACTGTCACCTTAATTCCCCGCGCCCACCGATTAAAGCCCCCGCTCACCCCGGCGAGCTTTCCTTTTGCGCTTTACCGCGCCAATGATGCGCATGGGAGCGGAGGGGGAGCAGAAGGCCATACAAACGTATATGGACGCCGATGATTACAAAGGGCTTCAGAGTCTAATATATTATAAAGAAAATGACATATTTCCTTTTCATAACATTAAAATTCAAGCAATTTACGAGAATTTTTCAAAGGGCGCGCTCGAATTTTACATGGATTTTTACGGTCTCTATACATACGATGGCCACGGGAGATCGACGTGGCGTCCGTCGGGTGGCCGATACGTAAGCGATGAAATCTACAAAGAGATCATGGCCGAGATCGCGGCGCTGGATAAAAAGGCGTCAAAGCTCGTGGCGCTGTGGGAAGAACTGATTAGCTTATCGCGTCAGGAATTGAAGGGCGCTTCAAAGTCGATTGAGCGCTACGAAATGTGAATCGCCCATGTCGCGGAGGTGGGAATGACCGCCGATGCCCGGCGACAAGCGCCCTGACCACACCCCGGATATTGGCTGGTCGGGTCGGCTGGTTGCTGGTTTGAAAGAGGTCGCGGCCGATTAGGCACTTGAACCCTCCCTTTCAGACACATTGTTAGATGCTTGGGGACCAGCGTCAATCAATCAGAATGACCCATGTGGATTATTCGCTTGATTATAACGCTTAGCAATTTCTAATGTTCTCTAGGTGACGAAAAAAGCAATCTGGCTGGGGAACCTGGATTCGAACCAGGACTAACGGAGTCAGAGTCCTTGCAAGTCCGTTGTTTTCATTCGGATTTTTCTATTCCTTGTTGCAGTTTGGTTGCACGGCGCGCGCGTCGCCTGTTCCCAGCCTCTGTCATGTCGTCTCGAAACGACTCAAACGTGTCAGGACCGCTCCTGATTTGATATGTCACAACTTTGTAGTTGGCACCCCTCGTACCCCTTTGGGCGACGTTCGTTATCACCGTGCCATTGCTAAGCAATGTCTCCACCTCAATGCCAGCGCATCTCAGATCATCGACAAGCTGGACGACCGCTCCTCTATTAGCACAGCCAAGCTCCTTGAACAGAACGTCCGGCGACATAGGCCTCTCTCGTATCAAGTTATAAAGCTGGCCCCATTTGGGGAAGCGATGGGGCATTGCATTGCCTCGTTGCTTTGTTGCACGGGAATCCGTTAGTATGCTTCTCCAGAGACAGGAGAAAATCGTAATGTCGGTCCGGAAGCGTTTAGGAACTGATAAATGGTGCCACGACTATTTCGATGGCAATGGCAAGCGCCACCAAATGCTTTATCGCACCCAGAAGGAGGCGAAAGAGGCAGAGGCGAAAATCCGCATGGAGCTTAAGGGGAACACGCATGTCCCCGACATCGATTCAATCACGGTCAAAGAGGCCGGGGAGTTGTGGATCGAAGCATGCGCTGGTCTTGAGCGCAGTACGCGGGATCAATACGCCGGGCATTTGAAGCATCACATCTATCCCAACATCGGAAAGACGAAGCTCAACAAGATCGGCGTGCCATTCGTCTACGACTTCCTCGCCAAGCTCCGCAAGCAGGGCCTTTCGGAGGCGATGGTGCGCAACGTGCGAGTTAGCCTTGGAGCGCTTTTGTCAAACGCCCAAAAGCAGGGCAAGGTCATCTTCAACGCGGTGAAGGAGATGGGCCGCGATAGCAAACCCAAGGATGGACGGCACAAGAAACGTCTCAAGGTCGGCGTCGATATCCCCACCACCGAGGAAGTGAAGCTGATCATAGCCGCCGCTAAGGAGGGTAGGGCGCGCGTATTCCTCCGCACCGCTGCTCTCACCGGCATGCGGGCTAGCGAGCTACGGGGACTTGCTTGGGAGGCGATTGACTTCGCGAAGCAGACGATCGAAGTCAGTCAGCGCGCTGATGCTTACGGGAAGCTTGGTTCCCCCAAGTCCGCCAGCGGCATTCGGACGTTGCCAATCGGCGATAAATTGACTGCCGAGCTTCGCGAATGGAAGCTTGCCTGCACTTCGCGGAAGCTGGTGTTCCCGAGTCTGCCGCGCGAGGTTGATAGCGCCATGCAGCGGGACAACGTCATGAACCATGCCAACATCATAAAGGATTGGTGGCACCCAGCTCAAATCAGCGCTGGGGTGACTGTCAAGACCGACGAACTAGACGGCGACGGCAATCCCGTCCTAGCGCCGAAGTACACCGGCCTCCATGCGCTGCGCCACTACTATGCCTCGTACTGCATTAACTCAAAGGAAGACAAAGGGCTTGGCCTGGCTCCCAAGACCGTTCAGGAGCGCTTGGGGCACTCGTCCATCGTCATGACGCTGGACGTTTACGGCCATCTGTTCCCGAAAGGGGACGCGAGTGCTGAACTCGCTGCGGCGGAAGCTGCGCTTTTCTAGTTGCTCGGCCAAAGCCTTCGCCTGTAGCGGACAAGCATGCACTTCGCCCCAAGTGTGCGGGCCGCGCGAAGCTTGCTGCTGTGCGGGCCCTAGTGCGGGGAGTAAAGCGCATAGGCTGCTGCTAAATACGAGAGTGCGAGCATCACGTAGGAAATTTGAACTGGCGTCATCTGGGGCGAATCCTTGGTTGAAGATGACCCTCTACATACTCTTCCTTTTGGCGCTCATTGCCAGTTATCTGCAAGAGTCCCCACCAAAACGACATTGATACCCGCGTTTCACAGCTAACTTGTGTACAGCCAAGGGCTTGACACGTTTTCCATAGACAACTGCCAGTCGCTCTACCAATTAGGAATGTTGTCCTAGTCTGCTTTTCGTCCATCAAGGACGTGTCAGACAGGAGAACATCACATGCCCAAGAGCAAAGACGTAGCAGCCGACAAGCCGCAGACCAAGAAATCCCGCGTGCAGGAATTGCTAAATGCCGGCGCCGTCAGCGTGGCTGAGATCGCGGAGCAGCTATCAATCAGCAAGCAGGCCGCCTATTCGCTGATCGGCGACGTGAAGCGCGCCGGCGTTGAAATTGCCGGTGTCATGAAGGACGGTGCGATGCGCTACTCGACCGTCAAGCCAAAGCGATCAAAGGAAAAGACGCTCGCCTTTGGCAAGGGTCCAGTTGTCAGTGACGCAGCTTCAGCCCCGACTGTAGCTGACTGAAGTGGCCACCGACGGGGGCAGCGCGCTTTTCCAGATAAGCTGCCCCTTCGTTGGTGACGAACTGCTGGACCAGTGCATCGACCGTCAGCAGCCCACGCTCGGTTCGGGCATGGACGACACGCTTCTTTTTGCGGTCATCAGATTCCCCCACCTCGAAGTCATTTTCGTCCTTCAGCAGTGAGATAACACCTTCTACCAACCCGCCCTTGACGCCGGCATTCACGAGCGAATGACGAAGGGTGGTAGAGACAGCATAGTCGCGTGACGCTTGCTTCTCAGCCGCCACCATCGCAGGACCTTCAACTTTCAGCGTCTCGAGAGCGGCGTCGAGGCGGGCGATCTCGGCCTTGGCCTCCGCGACGTAATCCGCTGCTCGGACGGCCAGGATGAAGTCATAGCCTGCTTCATCTTCATCATCCTGGTCAGCCTCTCGGTAGGCTACGCGATATTCCTCGGGGACTGACGCAAGATCGGCAGTCGCGATCTTTCTGCGAAGGACAACGCCCTCACTTGTGGTGTGGTTATTTTTCCAACTGCTCATGCTCATGCCTCCTGTTGTTGATGTGCCGCCAGCGCGCTTTCGCGCTTTGAACGAGCTGTGATTGCGTTGTCGACAAATTTGCCAAATCGGCCTTTGCCGACTTTCTTGACGAGCTCGACAAATGCTCCGCCGCCCGTTTCAGACGCAGCCCGCATCTTCTTCAGCCTCTCCAAACGAGCCATCTCGGCAGGAAAATGTTTCGTCTGGAATCGATGCCTGAGCGAGGCAAGCTCGGTCGAAGTCATTCCGGTAAGCATTCTTGGCGCGCGCAGCACGGCGCCGATCGTCGCTGTGTCACCGGCTTCGAATGCTTCTGCCAGCTCTTCGCGGCGTTGATCTGGCGTCATGCTTTTGAGGGCTTGACGGACCTCTTTGTCGAACTTCTCGCCTATGTCTGCGTCAGGGGGAGGAGCGAACGTCGCCTTTTCCAGTGAAGCAATTGTGGCGTCCGCCTTTTCGTTCGCGGCGACGAGCCGCGCTGCCACACGCTCGCCTGTCCTCTGCGCGGCGGCGGCTAGCTGAATCGCCGCTTGTTCGGGCGTTTGCGAGGCGTCCCCGTACACTGCCTCAGCGAGAGCGACCAGCGCGTTGGCTTCTTCCCGCGCTAGCTTCATCGCTCCTGATAGCACGACCTGCTCAAGATCGGGTTCGGGCGGCTTGTCGTTGCCCCTCTGCCTTGCGGCGTGGTGGTCAATCAGGCCCTCGTGAATTGAGGGGCTGACGTGCAGCTTTTGTTCCAGGTCGGCGGCGGTTGCCATGTGTCTTCTCCTTTTCAGACTTTTCGATTTTGGACGACGAGCAATGCAAACGAGGCACGAGCAACGCCGGCCTCGATCTGGACAAATCCGCCGCTCGACAATTGGCGTCGGCGTGGTTCCAGCATGATGCGCGCCACGTCGCCATCGCGGCTCATGTACCGGCCCTTGAAGCCGTCAATCGTCACTGCATCGCCCGACTCGAAAACAGGCGTCTCCACCGGGATCAGCATTTCGGCGTCCTTCTGGAGGCCGGTGAAAGTGCCCTCGCTGTTTTTGCGGATCAGCTTCGCGTCCTGTGTCCCGGATGCGTTGCCAACGAAGCCCAAGACGCACCACCGCAACCCTGATCCCGACACGACGATATCGCCGACAGCTACGGTCATCAGATTTCCTCCGGCCGCGCTATGCGGCCCTGCACTTGCGAAAAATCGATGGGCGCCTTCCCCTCGCGGTCACGCTGCATCAGCAGTGCGAATTGCCAACGCCACAAAATGAGGTGGTCTGAGCCGCCGCCGTCGCTATCATATTGCACCGCGACGAACAGGTCGTTGAAGCCCGACGCCGCTTTGACCAGCATCTTGCCGTCATGCACCTCCGTGAAGGGGTGAACGTCTGCCGTAGCGGGCACCGCGAAATAGAGCGTGTCCTGCCGCACGAGGCTCACCGAACCATTCAGGTATCCAGCTGACGAATATCCGACTTCAAAGTCGTTCCGCTGCCAACCCTTCCGGATGTCGCATTGGGGGCGCAATGTGAACAGCAGGTTGGGCGTGCCATTCCAGTCGATAGCGCGAATCAAAAAATAGTGACGGCCCTTGCCGAGAGCGCGTTCGTATGCACCTTCCTCGACCGGATAGCCGATGATCCATTTGTGCCCACGCCGTGATGTTATGATGTCGCCGCTACGCATGTTCTGTTCTCACATCGGAATGGCTAGGGTGGTGGTGATTGTGCGGAGGACAGGGCGCGTCACCATGTTGATGACGCCCGCCGCCGCATTGGCGATGTCGTCATGTCCCCCCGGCGCATGGTCGATGCTCTCACGCCCCCCTCGCGCAACACGCCGCTCAAGTCCGACGAGCTGGTTGACGAGCTTGGGGTTATCGAGAAGATCGACGCTCTCGTTGTTCAGGACAGGGAGCAGATCGAGATACAATTCGGAGCGCGTCTTGTCCGCCAGTCTGTACTCGATGCCCTGTTTGCGGAACGCTTCACGCGGCCACTCGCCAGCGTACCGGTCACCCTCAACGCTGCTGATCCCGTACGTCTTGAGGAAGTCGGCAAACTTCTTCGTCACAGTGTCAGGTGAGAACGGTGGCCGTTCCTCAAGCAGCGCGTCGAGGATCACCATGTCGCCATCCAGATGGGCGATACCCAGTGTCATGCTGTCTGCACTGCCCCCGGACGGATCCACGAAGGCGACATAGCTGCCCAGCAGTGCCTGTTGCGGCTTTCGCACTTGCGCGTCAGTCCGTATGCACCGCTCCACAACGTCAAGGCGGACAAAGGCCTCGATGTCCTCGCGCCATTCAGCCCCGTATTCAGCTTTGGCGCTGGCAGCATCGCTTTCCATCGCCTCGTCAACGACACGTTGCGGCAGCGTTGGGTTCATTGCCCGCGTTGGTGCTTTCCAGACGAGCGGCGTCTGATCCTTGCCCCAGTAGCGCTTCCATGCGTCAAACAGCGCACCGCGCCGCGCGTATGGGCTGCTGGCGCATATCAACATGCTGCCCGGAATTGTCGCCAGTCCGGGGCGGACTGCGGCGAGGATTTCAAAGTCAGGGTTGGCGCTGTCGTCGCCCGTCCGCCAAAACGCAACTTCGTCACCGACGATGGCAGCGAACGTGTATCCGCGGGTAGAGCGAAAGCTGGCGGTGCCAATCTCAATCGTGACGCTGTTGGATAGGGCGAAGCTTTCCGAGTTCGCGTTCACGAGGAGCTTCGTCAGCAGGGGGATGCCCTCAAGCATTGCCCGCACGTAGCGGACGATGATCCGGGCTTGTTTTCTGTCAGCGGCGATGACTAGCACCGTCGCTCGTTCGCCGGGCGCTAGGAACTCGCGATAGGAGCGGAAGCACGCCAAGTAGACGGCGATCAACGCCATCATGAAACTTTTGCCGCCACGTCGCCCGACGATTAGCCAAGCCTCGTCCGACGCTTCTTCGGGCGGCTCATTCCTGCCTGTGTGCGCGCGGTACAAGGCAAGCTGTGCGGCGTCCATGGGCAGGGCGAACAGAGCGGCGAGGAAGGCGAACCATGCCATGTACGTCTCGCGTTTCCTGAACCAAGGGGCGAACAGGTTGGGGTCGGCACAGGCTTGAAGAATGTTCATGCCTGCCTCGCGAGGTAGGCGTCGAGTGTCGGGGTGATGTCCTTTGCTTTGCGCTTCAGTCCCAGGGCTTCCTGGTTGCGGCGCAGGGTATTGGAGAGGCGCTGGTGCGTGTCGAGGTCCTTCACGTCTGCCGCGCCGTCCTGAGCAAACTGCGCTTCCATCTTCTCGATAGCCACCTGCTGGGTGGCAACGCGCCGTATCAGGCCGCGCTCCATCTCGCTGATAGCGTCCTCGCCCCCCAAGTCATGTGTTATGAGTGCCATCAAGTCCGAGAGGCGGCGCACCCACACAGTTCGACCATCAACGTTGGGCAGGACGGCAGTGCCATTCGTCGTGGCGCTGCGAGCCATGGGCTTCTTGATAGCTGTCCTAGTCCTGTCCATGTGTTGTCGCTTACGTATCTGCTTGCTTGTTTTGGGTGGGGTGCAGTAGTGCAAATGCGTAGGGCGCACTGCAACTGAAGTGCAACTGGAACCTTTTTGTGCAATAGTTTGAATCGTTTAGTACCGGACCAACGGATGCATAGTCCGTTATTGCAGTTGAGCTTTTAGCCCGCCTGCATCAAGCCCAGTTGCTGCAATAAAAAGCGCGAGGTGACCAGATTTTCATCTCACCGCACAACACCCAACATTTACCGATCCTAGAGTGGGAAATTTTGCACTGGGAAAAAGCGCAAGCCGCAACGGGGTGTGTAAATGTCCCGGTTTGTGAGGTGTGTACCGTCACCGCCCATAGCCATCTGGGTGAAAGGGGTCCCTCCCAGTGTCAACCGCGTCCCGATTAAGTCGCGCCTGCTGGGCACTGTGCCGCCGTTCCACGACAGCATCTGTCAGTCTCAGTCCCTTGTAGATGGTAGTGCGTTCATTGCCCGTGCCAGTGTCGCCACTGCCCAGTCCGGGAACTGCTGTGCGCAGATTGCGTCCAAACCACTTCTTTGTGCCTGCCCTGTCGATATTGGAGCGCTGGCACCACGCCTCCCACTCGTCGAACAAGTCGTCGATGGTGACTTCAAACCCCGGACCAACCTCACAGCAATCCTTCACGAAGGCGCGGGCAGGGGACGCAAGCATCTCCATCTCGTCCACCACCGCCTCGCTGCGTGACGGCTGGATGAAGTGCCCACGCTGTCGCAGACGCTCATAGCCCTCCATCGCCCAAATCAGGATGCCAGCCATTTCAGTCTTGAGCTTGTCGAACAGCCCTCTGTCCTCTTCGCCGAGGAAGCTCACCTCCATCATCAGCACAAGGAAGCGGCTGGCGAGGGCGCCTGCACCATCGGAGAACGCGGGCACCTCATTTGTCAGGATCATGATGCGGGTGTTCAGCCGTCCAATCCACGCGTCCTTGAACTTGCGATTGACGGTAAGCGTGTCCTCGCCGGAGATAGACAGCAGTCGCTCCGCCACTGTGGACTTGTCCGTCCTTGCGCCAATCCGCATGTCAGGCACGATGGCGAGGGGCTTTGGTATGAGCGATTCAAGCCCGAATGTATCGCCAAGCCCCGATGCAGTCGGGCCGGCGACCGAGTCGCGTCCCAGCAGTTGCGTCAGCACGCGGGCAATAGTGCCTTTGCCGGAGCGGCGTGGTCCTACGATGAGGAGTATTTTCTGCTGCGATGTGTCAGGCAGAAGCGTATAGCCAAACCACTCCTGCAGCGCGTCTATCGCCTCCTGATCATCGACAAACACTTGCTTCAGGAATGCCAGCCATCTGCTGGGTGCGGAGGCGTCGGGATTGAACGACACTTCCGATGAACTGGTGTTGAAGAAGCTAGCCGTGGGTTTCCACATCTCGCCACTCGGGACGTGAAGCAGTCCATTCTTCACTGCCATAAATTCTGACGCCGGCTTGTCGGGATCGGCGTTCATCCATGCGGGTGCTGAAATGTCATTGGGTAGGCGCGCGGCGGCGCGCAGCGCCTTGGTTACGTCAGCCACGCGGGCAGAGTTTGGCTTGAAGGGTGCTAGTCCCTCTTTGCCCGGTTGAAAGGCGACGGCGAGGAAGCCCCACGCATCAGCCTCGATCTGCTCGTCGTCGGCAATTGCATAGTGCGAGCCATTCCATACCCAGAAGGTGCTGCGGTGGCGCTGTAGCGTGCGCAGCCCCTTGTCGTCGGTGTAGCGCGCAAGCACCATGCTCCTCGCGCTACGCATCGGGTCTGTCGGATCTAGGATCAAGCGGGGGGTGATGGGGCGCTGCTTGCCAGCCGCCAGTCCTGATTGAATTGATTTGCTCGACTCTTTCCGAGCGAGGCCACATTCATCCGCCGCTGCTTCAAGTCGCTTCCGAGCGTCCTCTTCATCAATGTAGCCGTTCGCGACTAGCCCACCTATCGTGAAGGCAGCTTTGTTCAAGTTGTCGTTGCGCTTCTTGCTGCCATCTGGCGTTGCTGCCACCTTGGCACACTCACTCTCCACCAGCTGCATGGCCGCGCCATTATCATCGTCCGCCGCGTCCACAACTTGCGGGATGGCTGCGGCAGGCGGATCGCCCCTGAACTGCCTTGCTGGGTATGTCTCGACAAGCCATGTCTTGTAGATGCGGACAAGCTGTGGCTCGCCTTTCTGGTGGTAGAAGCCAGGCAGACGCATGACGCGGGGCAAATCCTTCACCACCTCGTCACCATCAAACTTTGCGATGAGCTTGCGCTGGGCAGCAGGGAACTCGTCAAGCTCCATCCCCTCGACGCGCCAATATGCGTGCCATTTGCCCTCGGATGTCGTTACCACCACCTGCGGCGGGCAAACATCCTTCAGCACTGGGTCAAGTGGCGCGCCATCCAGATCGACAAAGACAGCGCGGACACGGATGATGTCTTCCGTTTTGCGCCCCTCGCCATTCGTCTCGTTGATAGTGACGAAGACGCCGGCACCCAGCTTGTTCATCTTGATTAGTTCAGGGGCGCACTGGCGAAGCGAGCCGTTCAGCACCCGCCCCAGCTTTGGGTCTTTCTTTGGACTGTCGTCGATTGTCTGGAAGGTGAAGGATGTTGCCTCTGGATCGATGATATTCAGAAAGCGCTCAGCCTCGTCGATATCCACGGCAAGTGGCTGTTGTGTCATTACCCTACCCAATAAAATCTGTTGCAACTCAAGGTTGAAGTAGGGTAGCGTTTTGCGAGCATTGCCCAAGCTCGGGATGTGCTTTTATGTGCTCATGCTTCTCCAGACGCCGGTTCCTGTTCAGTCAGGAATCGGCGTTTCCTTTGAATGGATCGGATCGGCGAGTTGGATCCGATTAAGGAGAGTAAGCGCAGCCTCCTTGAACGTGCTGCCCACTGCCATCGCGTCGATATCGTCGCGATTGCTTGGCGTCTCTAAGGAGACACGCCAGTTGGTGGTAAACTTGAGGATGGAGAGGTGGCCGTCGAAAGCGCCCTCAGCCACCTTTAGCAGCCGATCCATCAGCTTAATGTCATGGGCGTCCATCACGCATCCTCCTTCTCAAGGAGCCACGCGAGCAGCGCCTTGCGGCTGGCGACATAGCCGCCGACTACCTTCTTGACTGGGAATTGTTTGGGGTACTTCGTGAACAGATATTCGACAACACGGGCGTCGCGATTGATGATCTTGCCAATCGCTGGGGTGCCCCAAACGATGTCGTGGTCGTGTTCCTGCTTGATGTGGGTTCCTGCCATGGTCGGCTCCGTACTAGGTACGCCGACTCAGCATTGATGACACAGTCGGCGCGGTTGGTTGCGCGTTTCCCGATGAGATGCCCGGGCCTGTGTCAGCGTCCTTTGAAGGGGACGGGACTGCACTTTACACATAATTAACTAACGCTCGCAAGCGCAGTGTTGCGGCATCGTTAACGCGGCGAAGAACCGCCAGTTTTGTTGCAGTTCAGTTGCAGGGGAGTTGCGTGCCGGTGTGGCCCCGTGTTGTTTTTACTGGCTTTTAGTTGCAAGCCACTGCAACAAGGGAATTTCATCGGATGAAGCTAAAAGCGCAGCAATTCCAAGGAGTTAAAGTGGCTGGGGAACCTGGATTCGAACCAGGACTAACGGAGTCAGAGTCCGTGGGTCTACCGTTAACCTATTCCCCAGCAGGCGCGGTTGAAGAAAACCACGCGGGCAGGGCGACGATCTCGCCGCGCGTGCCTTGTAGCCGCCGCCGGAAAATAGTCAACCCTGCCGTAGGCATTTCAATCGGCGCGGTTGCTTCAGATTTGCCCTGTCGTCACTCCTGCCGCCGTTTGCGCTGCCCCTCACCCTTACCCTCTCCCCGTGAAGGACGGGGAGAGGGGGGCGCCAGCGTTGCGGCTAGCCCCTTCTCCCCGTCCTTCACGGGGAGAAGATGCCGGCAGGCAGATGAGGGGCGGCGCCGACTTCGAGGATTGATCGTCTCACATACATGAGGTCGTCATCAGGGCCTGACGCGATTGCCCCAGCCTTCAATTCTCGTTGCGGCTGTATTGCGAGTGCTCGAAAAACAGCACCACGCCGAGCGCGATCAGCAGCGGGATGATCAGGTAGAACAACCGGAACACCAGCAGCGTCGCCAGCACGCCGACCTGGTCCATATGTGATAAGCCGGCGAGGAACACCACCTCGAACACGCCGAGCCCGCCCGGCGCATGCGAGATCTGCGCGATCGAGAACGACACCAGGAAGACGCCGAGCACGACGAAATAGCCGGGATTGCCTGATACAGGCAGGGCGAAGAAGATGATCGCCGCAGCCGCCAGGAGTTCGATCGGGCCGACCAGCAATTGCCGCGCCACGATGGGCAGCGCCGGGTAGTGCAACTGAAAGCTGCCGATCCTCAACGGCCTCAGATGCAGCCAACTGCCGAAGACATAGGCCGCCACCACGAGCAGCATGGCGAGCCCTGCCGCTTGCGACAGCTTGTGATGCGGCGTGCCGGAAAACCGGTCGATCACCTCGGGCTCGAGCAGCAGGACGATGCCTGAGACGAACAGCGTCGACAACACGAAGGTGATCCAGCAGATCGCCACCAGAATGCCGACATCCTGGCCGGTCAGGCCCTTGGTGCCATAGGCGCGGTAGCGGATCACCGCGCCGGAAAACACCGAGCCGCCGATATTGTGCGACAGCGCATAGGTGGTGAACGAGCAGAAGGTGACGAACAGCCACGAGACTTTTTTGCCGATGTGCAGCAGCGCGATGTGGTCGTAGCCGGCCAGCGAGGCATAGGCGATGACCGAACTCAGCGCCGCCAGCACCCAGCCGCGCGCCGGGATGGCGACGATGCCGTCCCAGACGTCGTCGAGCGAGATGCCACGCAATTCGTGCAGCAACAGCCACAGCGAGAACACCACCGCGGCGACGCCGATGACGGGCCAGAAATAGCGGCTCCAGTTCATTGCCTGACGATCATGCGTTGCAGCCCGTACCCGTTACCGGTTCGCAGCAGGAAAACCGCCCGCTATCCCGAATGGTTCATTTCAGAAATGCCTCATTGAAGCCGGCTATTCAACCGGGAAGGCGCGCTGTGGCGCTGGCATCTTTCCTTCTTCCCTTGTGGGAGAAGGTGGATCGGCGCGCAGCGCCGAGCCGGATGAGGGGTGTTGGAAGAAACTCGGCTTGAAAAAAATAAAATGATTTGAAGGGGTTACATCTTCAATGCCGCGATCCGTCCAGCACCCCTCATCCGACCGAGCTTCGCTCGGCCACCTTCTCCCACAAGGGACCTGTTGCGCAGTCATGAGCAAAAGCTTGCGGCGGCGGGGTTGCGGCGGTTGTTCGCTTGTT
>NZ_JAMYKU010000032.1:0-65888 GCF_040317575.1 Mesorhizobium sp. M1423 | reverse complement strand
CGATCCAGACGCGCACCGCTTGGTTCCATTTGGGGCCACGCTTGGTCCACTTCATCAGCTCCTGGCCGGCTGCCTCGACGTTGTTCACGTTCCGGGTCATACAGAATGGTTCGTTGGCAACGGTATTGCCACAGATATTGAAGGCGTTGTCCCCCTCGACCAGTCGCTGTCGGAGCTCTATGGCGCCTTAGATAAAGACTTGAAAATGCTTGCTGCGATCGGAGTGAGAACGTCGTTTGATATTGCAGCAGAGATTCTAGGAATTGATGCCGGCCTGCCGTTTCAAAAGAAGTTGGACGACATGGTTACGAAGAAACTCATCAAGGATTCTGAGCGAGAGCATCTCGACGTGCTGATCGATGCCGGGAGCGCGTCTGCCCACCGCGGTTGGAAACCATCGGTCGACGATCTGGATGTTCTTATGGATACTCTTGAAGGCTTCATATACGATTCATTCGTTGTCCCAACCAGGAAGAAGGCAGCGGCCGCCAAGATCGCTAAGATGAAGGCTAAGGTGCCGCCTCGTCCCAAGAATGCGAAAGCAGCACCTAAGCAGGCCAAATCGCCTGCTAAATCGCAAACCTGAGTGCGCTGAGCCTTAAAGCGCAGCAGCCCCCTTTGCCGTCAACTCGATCGCGTCGGCGTCGTTTGGGGTGCGGCGCTTCGAGCCATTGTCTCGCCACGATGCCCGGACGATTCCTTCCGCAGCGAGTTCTACACAGATCTGTCCAGCGTCTGTTTTTCGCAACATGAACGTCTCGATTATTAGCGGCCAAACTTTCCCAAAGGGACACCCTCCCTTGTTGAGCCTAAGTTCAGTCAACAGCCACCGGCGAGCATCGGCCTTGATGAGGGGTATCTGTTTCTCAACCGGGGTCGGACCGCTAAATCCGGACGCAGAAAGCAAGTCCATCTGCCCCGTCTTTGCAGTTTCAATCGCCTGTCGGGCACCAATCCTTCGCAGTCCATGGTCTTTGAGAGCTGCGAACTCCACCTCTCGATAAGTGGCCAATCCATCGATCTTGCGAGTCCCGTATGCGATGCAGAAAAAAGGACGATCTGCCAGCTTTTCGATAGGCGTCAGAAGGACGTGATGGAATTGGCCTGCTTTGCGGAACTCGCCGCTGAAAAGCGCTTGGACAGCAATGTCTCGTGGTAGGAGGGGATCTAGCCGGGCCTTCCAGCCGGCGCCCAAGATGCCGTCAAATGACGCTTCGATCTTGGGATCGTCCCAGGCTGTAAATCGGTTGACATGGTCGAACATAAAATTGAGCAGGACCTCACCGGGCTTGTAGCCCACTATGCGTCTGACCCTGTCGAACTCGTATCCGGTCCATCCAGTCGGATCGATAAAAGTCAGAGCAAAAGATGTTCCTATGACTTTGGTGACCGCATCCACTGAGTCCTCAAACCGGCCGCAAAAAGTGTGGACATGGAAGCTACCAGACGGATCATGGAAAGCCCTGACAGCTTTGTCCAGCTCCGCGAAAGCAGCCGGATCAGCTTCCACAAAAAAGCAGCGGATGTTCTTATTCTGCCCTGTCTGCTCTCGGATACGCTGCTGCGCATCCTTCAACATCTGGATCGCGATCATGAATGATGTGTCGGAATAGTCATTAGTCCGGGCCTCCCACGGCCCAGAAAAACCGTCGACATAAGTCAACGTAGGATAGCCACCGAGAAGCACCTTAAACGCTAAGGACTGCAGGTACTTTCTCAGAATAAAATGTTTTGCCGCGGTTTGCTCGCGACCCGAATAAATCTCTTCCATTGGTTGCTGTCCCTGCCGTCCTCGGCCGGGGAAATTTGCCGGCCGACGGAAAGACGATATGTGGCTAAGGGTAGCTTTTCTAGTGTACCGTTCAAATATGCATGGTGCAGCCCGCCGGCATCTCGTCGTAAGTGCGACCGTTAAGAGTGCGGCCTGTCGCTTTCTTGTTGCGCCCGCCCCACTGCTTGAAGAAGAACGCGGTGCCGGCATGCCGGCACATCGTTTCGATTTCATCTACCCAACTCGGGTCCATGTGGCGCGCCCCTGGGCCAGACTCGCCGCCCACAATTGCCCAGTGGATATCGGTCAGGTCGGCGCCCGCGACTGACCCTATCAAGGGCTCCAGCGAGACAAACCTCACCGATGCCGGAACCTTGCGCAATTCGTCGAAACGATGGAGCACCCTCTTGTCCTCGACACTCGTTCCAAGCCAAACATTCTCCAGCACTGGAAAGTCGCCTCGCGACAAGACTTCAGCCATGCGCTGCGGCCGCTTGGTGAGGATCTGGTAGGTGTGCCGCGGTGTATCGGCCATGACAGTCCAAACCTGACGAACGAAGTCAACCGGGATGCCGATATGAAACAGATCGGACATCGAGTTCACAAAGACCCTGCGCGGTTTCTTCCATGTTGCCGGCGTGGTAAGCGCTTTCTGGTCGACCGTTACCTTTCCAGTCCATTTTGCCCTTCCACCGCTCTTACGGGTGAGACCCCGATATTTCTCCACGCCCATCGCTTCAAGGCGCGCTGCCATACGCATCGCGTAGCAAAATTTACATCCGTCAGATTCCAGCGAGCAACCGGCCACCGGATTCCAGGTCGCATCTGTCCATTCGATGGTTGTTTCGGCCATGATAATAAACTCCTTGATCGCTAGCTTGACACGCACAAAATCTGATCACAGGACGATGACGTAAGGAATGCAATCAATCGTTTAGGTCAGGGGGTTTCATCCGTGGGAGCAAATATTTCTCACTCTGAGAACACCGAGGCGATCACTGTGCCTTACCCAGCGTTCCACAGTCAGGTTCGAAGCAACTACGGTTTTGTCGACGTCAGAGGGCGACCAGAACTTGTCGGGGAGATAACAGAGTCTTTGAATTCTGCCAAATTTGAAGTCTTTTTGAAGCGGTTGGCCTCGACGAGTGCCCCTATCTTCTCTGTCGGCTGTGACCTGGGTACCCATTGCGATCTATCCTTGGATAAACACCTGAGAGAGATAGCCGGCGGGTACCTTCAAGTCGTCAGCAGCTGGTATACCAAGGTCAGACCGGAACATTGGGCCCGGCTGTTCAATTCAGTCAAACATCACGTGGAGCAGGTGGTCGCCACCGATCACTGGAAAGTCAATTTTGAGCTTGCTCCGGTTCAAGTGAACTTGGACGGCTACAACAACCTAACCGGCTCTGTGAAGATTGATTTCTTTGCTTGTGCACCCTCGCGAAAGAAGGCGCTCAATTCCCGAGAACGGCTGATCGAGGCGATTGATCAAGGTCTAAGCGACGATGCCATCACGAGCTCGTTCGAAGGGTCAGGGATTCGGCCGGCTTAGCTCCCCCGGTAACCGCGAGGATTTTGACCAGCGAGGAAGCACAAGACGAAGTTGCCGATCTCCCCCTCAAGGAGGAGATGTGGCCGAAGGCGACAGAGGCAGTCGCCGCGCCGGCCTCTCAAGACCTGGGTTCCTCGCCCACCGCGATGCGGGGAGGGAGCCTTCGTAGAGCGCGGCTCTCCCTCTCCATCTCGGCTTCGCCGAGCCACCCTCTCCCCAACTTTCGTGGGAGCGAGGAACCCCAAGCTAGAATGAAGCCGCGTCCAACGCTCAAGGAGCAACTTTGTTCTTGCTTTGTGCCGGCAGCTATGCTACTAATCTGAATATGGTGCTAATTGGCTCCGACGACCCGCCTCCCGAGGCGGGTTTTTTGTTTTGGCCGGTTTGTCTTGGTTTTCGCAGTCGACACTCAGAACCGCTACGGCTTCGACTCGGAGCTCTCGATGCATCCATGGGCCGCGCCACCAACCCGTGACCGCCGAAGACGGCTTGACGGCCCCTGCCCGCATCTGAAAAGGACTGGCCTGCGGACGTGGCGGAATTGGTAGACGCAAGGGACTTAAAATCCCGTCCTAGTCCTTTGCACCCACGCAACTAACCCCTCAACGCCTTGTAATTCCCCGGTTTGTGCCGGGGTTTTGCATTTCATTTTAACCTCTCCACTCGTGCAACGGATTTTGTGGGAAACCCGCCGTTGTGGGAAATCGTGTGGGAAAAGGAGAACAGACGTTCATGGCCAAACCAATCCACATCAATCTGCAGGCCGGCACCGACCACGAGTTCGACAACTACGCCAAGGTCATCGACCACGTCACCGAGCTGTCTAAGGTTGAGACCGTCGAGGCGCTGGCCGTGCTGCCTGATGCTTGCCCCGCTGGTCAGGCTCCCGGCACGATCCCAGTCGGCGGTGTCGCCAAGGTGCGCGGCGCGATCCACCCGGGGATGCACTCGGCTGACGTGTGCTGCTCGATGGCCTACACCAATCTCGGCAAGGTGGACCCGGCTATCGTCTTGACGTGGGCGATGGCGACGACGCACTTCGGCATGGGTGGTCGAGCGCCTGACCGGGTGGTGAAGCCACCGTTCGACCTCATCGCCAAGATGGAGAACAACCCGTTCTTCCGCGACATGGGCGACGAGGCGGTGACCTACTTCGCCACTCAGGGGGACGGCAACCACTTCCTCTACGTCGGCACACTGGCGTCCACCGGGGACACGGTCATCGTCACCCACCACGGCAGCCGCAAGCCTGGAGCGATCCTCTACAAGGCCGGCATGAGGACCGCCCACCGGTACAGCAAGGACCTCAAGCACAACGCATACATCCCCTTCGATACTCTCGACGGGATGCACTACTGGGCTGCCCTGCAGTTGATCCGGCGCTGGACCAAGGCGAGCCACTTCGCCATTCACGACATCGTCGCTGAGTTGGTGCAGTCCCGACCGATCGATCGATTCTGGAACGAACACAACTTCGTCTTCTGGCGCGGCGACCACTTCTACCATGCCAAGGGTGCCACGCCGAACTACGCCGGGTTCTCTCCCGACGATGATGGTCGCACCCTGATCCCGATGAACTGCACCGAGCCGATCCTGATCGCCGGCCATGTCGACAATCCGAACTCCCTCGGGTTCGCCCCTCACGGTGCTGGCCGAAACTTCTCCCGCAAGCAGCACTTCGCGAACATCGCTGGCCGCGACCCGGCTGAGGTCTTCGCCGAGGAGACCAAGGGGCTCGACGTCCGCGCCTTCAACGGAAAGGTCGACCTATCCGAACTGCCGAGCGCCTACAAGAACGCCCCTGAGGTGCGGCGCCAGATCGCCCATTACGGCCTTGCAACAATCACCGACACCATCCAGCCCTACGGCAGCATCATGGCCGGCGAGGCTTACCAACCGTGGCTCAAGAAGAGGAAGGGCGTGAGTGGCACCCGCGCCGACACGATCATCGTCGACGAGGTGGGTGCCTAATGGCTCAGAACCGCAAGGGCATCCACCGTCTGATGCAGCACAGCGACCTCTCCTACGAGGAGATCAAGCTCTGCCTCTTGGCCATCCAGCTCAACCTCCCTGACGCCCCACGCTATGCCGGCGTCTTGGCTGACAGCTTTGCAAGGAAACTGAATGTCCCATCACGACTTTATGCTCCAGAGGCAGATCGAGCTGGAGATCGAAATGTCTGGCCTCGGGCGGGATCGATATCTCACCCGGGTCCGTAAGAACTTCGACAAGGAGCGCGGGTACGACACCGACACGGGCCGATCGATCCTCGAAAGCGCCATTGGCCCGGTGGCGTCTGCCCTCAGCAAGTTCATTGACGAGGTCTACACTGGTCGTCCTGGTCCCCGCGCCGTGGCGGCAAAGCTGGTCAAGGACATGGACCCAAACGTGGTCTCGTATCTCGCCTGCAGGGCCATCCTAGGGCGCATGATGAAGCCGCGCGCTCCGGTACTCATGACGTTGGCCGTGACAGTTGCCCGTGCGGTCGAGCTTGAAGCCCGCTTCACCGAGTTCATGCGGCTCGACAAGGACCGGTTCCTCTGGGAGAGCAAGAAGCTGTCCGACGATGGGGCGACCGAGCGGCACAAGGCCACCGTCCTGACCTACGCCATGGGCAAGCACGGCATCCCTTGGGATCGCTGGAGCCGCACCGACATGATCCACCTCGGGATCAAGATGGTCGAGCTGTTCTGCGAGAATACTGGACTGGCCGTCATAGAGCAGGCCAGCGAGGGTGGCGACAAGAACGCACCCCGCGACCAGTACCTTGTCCACCTGACGGATCGCGCCAGAGCATGGATCGATCAGTCGGTCCTTGGTGGCGAGTGGTTGTGCCCTGAGTATCTTCCGACGCTGATCCCTCCGAAGGATTGGACCGGGCTCTCTGGTGGCGGCTACCACACCGATCTGGACAGGCCGCTCCCCTTCGTTCGCCGGGGCCGCAGGGAGCAGCTCGAACTGCTCAAGCAGGCCGATCTGTCTCGCGTCATCCGTGGCCTCAATGCCATCCAGCGGACGCCGTGGCAGATAAACGGGGCGATCCTCGACGTGATGCAGGAGCTGGCCAAGTCTGGTGAAGGCATTGCCGGCCTAGTGTCCGGTGACTCGCCCATGCCCGACCGGCCCCACGACATCGACACCAACCCCGACGCCCTGCGGGAATGGAAGTGGGCAGCCCGGGACGTCTACTCGGCCAACCTTCAGCTCCGTCAGGATCGCCTGCACCAGCAGACCCTCCTCGACCTGGCTGTTAAGTTCCGGCCCGAGCGGGCGATCTATTTCCCCCACAACCTCGACTTCCGTGGGCGCGCCTACCCGGTGCCGTTGGTTCTGCACCCGCAGGGCAGCGACAACGTCAAGGCACTGCTGCGGTTCGCAGAGGGGAAGCCTATCGGTGTGGATGGTGCTCGCTGGCTCATGATCCATGGCGCTAACACATTCGGCATCGACAAGGTGTCATTCACGGAGCGTGTGGCGTGGGTCGAGGAGAACTGGCGTAGGATCGTCCGGTCGGCTAGAGACCCCATTGGCAACCGATGGTGGACCGAGGCCGACAAGCCATGGTGCTTCCTTGCGTTCTGCTTCGAGTACCGGGATTGGGTTGATGCCGGGTACGGCGAGGACTTCGTCTCGCATCTTCCCATCGCCCTCGACGGCTCCTGCAACGGGCTTCAGCACTTCTCGGCCATGCTCCTCGACAGTGTCGGCGGGCGGGCGGTGAACCTGATCCCATCGGACAAGCCGCAGGACATTTATCAGCTAGTCGCTGACCGAGTAATGGGACAACTGCGTCTTGTTCTCTCCACTGAAGGGAACGTTGCGGAGAAGGGACGATGGGCGCATGAGTGGCTGACAATGGGGATCGACCGCAAGATCACCAAGCGACCGGTCATGGTGCTGCCCTACGGGGGAACGCCACGGTCGTGCCTCAAGTATGTGGACGAGGCGGTGAAGGCCAAGTTCGCAGCCGGCTACCAGCACAACCTCGGTGACGAACTGAAGAAGGCCATCGGCTTCCTCGCCAGCCTTGTCTGGGACAGCATCGGGGACGTGGTGATCGCCGCAAGGGAGGCCATGGGGTGGCTCCAGAAGACGGCCAGGGCGGTCGCGAAGGAGAACCTTCCGATGCACTGGGGGACGCCAAGCGGGTTCGTGGGGTTCCAGAGCTACAAGGACATGCGGCGGCGGCTGATCAAGACGAAGATACACGGCTCTATCCACCAGCTCATAAACTGGGAGGAAAGCGATGAGATCGACGTCTCGAAGCAGGCCACCTCAATCAGCCCCAACTACGTCCACTCCATGGATGCCTCGGCCATGATCCTCACGGTCGACGAACTGGCAGCCTCGGGCATGACGGACTTCGCCATGATCCACGACAGCTACGGCACCCACGCCTGCAACACTACCCGCTTAGCAGCGACCCTCCGGTCGGTGTTCGTCGGGATGTACCGCCAAGATCCACTCAACTCGTTGAGAGATTGGATCATCAACACCATAGCGCCAGCTTCAGAGATCGAAGTGCTGCCGCCCAAAGGAGACTTGAATCTTAACGAGGTCACGAGATCAGACTTCTTCTTTGCCTAGATCGTTGCACTATCGGGACTTTCTCGACAGTGGCGAATAAGGTGACCACTAGCCCTACGAAACATTCTCGAAGGATTTCACATGAAGAACACCATCACGATCCGCATGGGTGCTGCCCACCAAGACATCACAGTGGGCGACGTCAACATCGACCTAGCGGCTGCCTCCAAGACTGACCGCTACGAGGTCCGCAGGTCCCTGATCGAGGGCCTGAAAGAGAACGGCTACTTCGGCAAGAAGGAGCAGCGCAAGGCTCAGTTCCGCAACCGTAGGGTTGCTGCATGAACTACCAGCCAACCTCAGCAGAAGCGTTCAAGTCGTTCAGGCCCGTATCTGGCAAGCTCGACACGGAGATCATGGAGGCGCTGTGGGGTAACCCAGACGGAGTCACCTGTCAGCAGATCGAGGCGCTCATTGGCCGTGAGCATCAGGCCGTTTCGGGAAACCTGAGACACCTTGTCGAGCGGGGCCATGCCCGAGCTTCGGGTCAGTACGGAACCACAAGATCAGGTCGCAAAGCGATCCTTTGGGTGGCCGCATGAGCATCGAAGCTGCCACCTCCGTCATCGCCCTCATCCTGATCCTCCTCTTCTTCATCACCAACTCGAAAGGCCCACATGCCCCGGCTTAACCGTGACGTATTGAACATGGCCGGTCCACGCGACGTCGCAATGGCGTCCATGACCGTCCTCGACCGACTGCAGGACTTCCGCCCTGAAATCCAGATCATGGGCGCAGCAGCAGTCTTCCTCACCCTCGCAGACCACCTCGGCATTCCTGCTCAGGAAGCCTTCACGGTCACCAAGAACCTCATCAACGGGGACGACGGCAAGCGCGCCGAGTTCCGTGGCATCGACGCATACATGAAAGGCGAACTGGCATGAGCAACTTCAACGACGGCGATAAGGTCATCTGCGTCCGATCAAACCACGCCTCAAAGCTGACCGAGGGTGAGACGTACACTGTCAAGGGAACCTCGGGCGCTCGCTACATCAGGCTCGTCGAGGCCCCTGGCACCTACTACGTCGACCGCTTCAAGCTGGCCCCCAAGGGCAAGACCAAGAAGGCCCCGTTCGGTCAGGTCAAGGCTGTCACCGTCAACAAGTCGGACATCCACGAGGTCCTGACCCAATACGTCCGGTTCGCTTTGGGCATCAATGCCTCAGTCGAGAAGATCGTCGAGAAGTTCCCCGACGCCGTCGAACTGGTTCTCAGCAGCGAGGCTGCCGCGTGAGGACCCCAGCACTGAACGCAGCCATCCTGACTTGGAAGCGGGGGTTCCCAATTCCAGTCGACCTGTGGGCCAAGCTCACAAATCAGGGCTTCAATGTTGCAGCCCTCGAACGTCGTTATTTCGTCTAAATCCCTCCACTAGCGAGACTTTCCCGACAATGGCAAAAGACACCAAGAAGAAACTCCCCCAGTTCACCACCCCGCGCGGCATCTTCGTCTACCCGAAGCTGACCGAACCGGACTACGGCACGAAGGACTACCCGAAGCCGGACGGCGAATACTCGCTGAAGTTCCGCCTGTCGCTCGAAGACGCCGAGGCGTTCGTCAACCGCAAGATCAAGCACGGCGACGAGATGGTCTCGCTGCAGTCTCTCTATGACGCGGCCATGCAGGATGCCGAGCGTCAGTTCGCTGAGCTGAAGGTCGAGAGCCGCAAGAAGCTCGGCAGCGTCAAGCCGAACGACCTCTTCACCGTCTTGTACGATCAGGAGACCGAGGAGCCGACCGGCGAGGTCGAGTTCAAGTTCAAGATGAAAGCCTCGGGCGAGTTCAAGCAGGGTCCGAAGGCCGGCAAGAAGTGGTCCCGCAAGCCCGACCTGTTCGACGCGAAGGGCCGCAAGATCGGCAACGGCGTCAACATCTGGGGCGGCTCCGAGGGCAAGGTCTCGTTCGCGACCCGCGAATACTTCGTCGCTGGCACCGCTGCGGCTGGCCTCACGCTGATGCTCGGTGGCGTTCAGGTCATCGAACTGGTCACCAACGGCTCCCGCGCTGCCAACTCCTACGGCTTCGGCGAGGAGGAAGGCTATGGCTACGACCCTGACGACTATCGTGAGGAAGAGGCCGGGGAAGAGAAGTCCGACGAGGGCTCATCCGAAGGCCCAGCCAAGGGCGAAGAAGACTTCTAAGCCTTGGTAAAACGAACGTTCCCTAAGCGGACCTCGACGCGGCAGATTGCTGTGGCCAAGGGGTTCCGCTCTGGGCTCGAAGACAAGGTGGCGGGGGAGCTGGACAATGCCGGCGTCCCCTACACCTACGAGACCTTCAAGATCACCTACGAGATACCCGCTCGGCTGGCGAAGTACACACCCGACTTCCGCCTGCTCAGCAACGGCATCATCGTAGAGACCAAGGGCCAGTTCGTCACTGCTGATCGGCAGAAGCACAAGCTGATCAAAGAGCAGCACCCTGACCTCGACATCAGGCTGGTGTTCAGCCGTTCGGGCACCCGCATCTCCAAGCAATCCCAGACCACGTACGCCATGTGGTGTGAGACCCA
The DNA here is from genome assembly GCF_040317575.1 of Mesorhizobium sp. M1423. Lineage (NCBI taxonomy): Bacteria > Pseudomonadati > Pseudomonadota > Alphaproteobacteria > Hyphomicrobiales > Phyllobacteriaceae > Mesorhizobium > Mesorhizobium sp. M1423. Next base: position 55,466 of record NZ_JAMYKU010000032.1, on the reverse strand, counting down.
CGGCTTCCTCTACGCGGACAAGTCGATCCCTCGGGATTGGCTCGACGAAGCACCGACTGCCGGTCGCATGGAAGCCCTCAAAGCCATCCTCAACTCCCAAACGAAAGTGAAGAAATGAAGACCCTGATCGCATCCATCGTTGCCCGCATCGTGCGCGCCCCGTCCACCGAGAAGGCCATCGCCGGCTTCACCAAGGCGCTCGACGTCCTCGAAGCTGTCGTCGCCCACGAAACCAGGATCGTCGAGAAGCACGACGCCGAGATCGCGGCCAAGATCGAGCAGCAGAACGCCGCCAAGGAGCGCCTCGACCGCGCTGCCAAGATCAGCAAGCGCTTCACCAAGTTGGTGGCCTAATCATGAAGGGTGTCGTTCTCTTCCAGCTCGCCCTGATCGTCGCCTTTATCTACGGCTGGATCGTCAACTTGATCGAGGTGATCCATGCGGCCACCGCTGGTTCGCCGTTCACGACGATGCTGATCCTCCGCATCATCGGCATCCCCTTCGGTCTGCTCGGCGCGATCCTCGGGTGGTTCTGATGCAGGAGGCCATCCGTCTCGCTCACTGCTTCGGCGCGATCCTCACGGGCATCGTCATCCTCGTCCTGGCTGTGGCCATCAGCGCCACCCACGGGTCGGCCTTCGGAGTCGCCGTGGGCTTCCAAGCCTTGGTCGCCGGCTACGCTGTCGGGGTCAACGTGACGAACAACCAGCATCCACGCACCACGATCACCTTGGCCCTGTTCTGCTGGGCCTCGACGCTGGTCGCCATCCTCGCTGCGCTCAACAGCATGATCTGACGGAGGGGGCTTCGGCCCCTTCCTGTCCCTGAATCGAACAAAGGAATGCACATGCGCCAATTGCCTGCGCCGACCGTCAACGACGGCTTCCGCGTCACCCCTGCCGAGAATGGCGGATACATCCTGACCATAAACGACCCCCGCAAGGATGGTCTCTATGCCCAGCCTGAGGCTGCCTTCACGGACGCTTTGGACATGATTGCGTGGCTTGCCCGCGAGTTGAGCGTGACCGTGACGGTGAGCCAATGAGCCGAGCGTCAATCTCCCTGAGCGACCTCCGCAGATACGCCGACAAGCTGCCGGACTTCTACTCCCCGGATCGGCCGCGCTACTACAAGGTCGCCGTCATGCCGCGCATGGTGGAGCCCTATGCATACTACGACGCCCGCATCGATCGTGTCGACATCCAGACCATCGAGTTCCACTGCCGTGAGACCCACGTCGACGGCGTCCGTGCCCTCGCTTGGTACTATCACGACATCCTCGTGAAGGTGGCTGTATGAGCCCCAAGGAAATGGCCGAGGACCTCGCCGGGGACTTCTTGGAGTTCGCCAAAGACCTCCTCAAGGTCAGCCGAGAAGACAACGTCAAGGCCATCGCCGGTCGCCCCGTCACGCACGTCTACGACGCCGCGGAGATGGCCCGTATCGTCTTCACCGCCGCCTATCAGGTTCACCACCGGCTGATGTCCGTGGCGAACACGATGCGGATCGAGGAGGTCGGGTGAGGCAACTCTCCGACGCGGATAGGCTCTCGCTTCTCCGCTACCAGCTAGTCCTCAGTGCAGGCCGGCGCATGGGCAAATCCCTGCTCACCGCCGAGACCGTCAAGCACCAACTCCAGCAGTTCCAGAACACCCCGCCGCAAGGCTGAATGCACGAAACCGACAGTGAGTTCCTGCGCAAGGAGCCATGCCCATCCTGTGGCTCCCGCGACAATCTCGCCCGGTACACGGACGGCCACGCCTACTGCTTTGGCTGCCGCCACTACGAACCCGGAGACAATGAATTGACAGAACAGACCGAGGCTGCAGAGCCCCGGAACGTAGACTTCGTCCCTCTTGGTGAGCCGTCCGACTGGCAGAGCCGAGGCATCAATCTAGAAAGCGCGCAGAAGTGGGGCTTCACCCGTTCGACCCTGAACGGCCAGCCCGTCCGCTTGTTCAACTACCGAAACAGCGCGCAGCAACTCGTCTGGCAGAAGGTCCGGTTCCAAGGAAAGGACTTCCGGTCTAAGGGCAACAAGGAGGACATGTGCCTCTACGGCCAGTGGCTATGGCGGGACGGCGGTAAGCGCGTCGTCATCGTCGAGGGCGAGCTGGACGCGATCTCTCTCAGCCAAATGCAGGGTCACAAGTGGCCCGTCGTCTCGATCCCCAACGGGTGTGACGGCGCGGCCAAGGCCCTGCGGAAGAACCTCCAGTGGCTGGAGCAGTTCGAAGAGATCGTCCTCATGTTCGATCAGGACGAGCCCGGCCAGAAGGCAACCGACGAATGCAAGCTGATCCCGTTCACACCTGGCAAGCTGAAGATCGCCACGCTGCCCCTCAAGGACGCCAACGAGATGCTCATGGCGGGCCGCGTCAAGGAGACCATCGACGCCCTTTGGGGTGCCAAGGTCTACCGTCCTGATGGTCTCGTCGGCGTCTCCGACATCATGGGCGACCTCCTCAAGCCGGTCGAGTACGGGCTGCCGTGGTGCCTGGAGGAGCTGACCAAGCTCACCTACGGACGCCGTGACGGCGAGGTCTATGGCTTCGGCGCAGGCACCGGCATCGGCAAGACCGACTTCCTGATGCAGCAGATCGCGTTCGACATCACCGAGCTGAAGCAGCACGTCGGCGCAATCTTCCTCGAACAGAAGCCCGTCGAAACGGCGAAGCGTGTTGCAGGCAAGTTGGCCGGCAAGATGTTCCACGTCCCGGACGCCGGCTGGACACCGGAGGAACTGACCCGCGCCGCCACCGAGCTGGATGGCAAGCTGTTCTTCTACGACAGCTTCGGCCAGACGGACTGGGAGTTGGTCAAGGGGCACATCCGCTACATGGCGGTGAGCCTCGGCATCAAGCTGATCTACGTCGATCACCTGACCGCCATGGCCGATACAGGCGACGAGAAGGGCACCCTAGAGCAGATCATGAAGGAGATGGCGGGCCTCGCTATGGAGCTGGGCATCATCATCCACTTCGTCTCGCACCTGTCGACGCCTGATGGGAAACCTCACGAGGAAGGCGGGCGCGTCATGATCCGTCACTTCAAGGGCTCCCGAGCGATCGGCTTCTGGTCCTATTTCATGTTCGGCCTCGAACGAGACCAGCAGAACGAAGATCCGATTATCGCCACCACTACCATCTTCCGCATTCTCAAGGACCGATACACCGGCAGAGCCACGGGCAAGACCATCATGCTCGGCTTCAAGCAGGAAACAGGCCGCTTGTTTGTGCGGGACGACGACCCCTTCAAAGACAAGGACGCCCAACAGCATGGCTTCTCTAACGAGAGCGATGATGACCTGCCTTTCTGAGGCGCTGTCGTTCGTGATGGCAGCCCTCCTTATCCTCTGGATCGCGGCAACCCCGCATCCATCCCCACAGCCCGGCAATGAGTGCCGCGTGTATGCGACCGGCCTCTATCTTCCTTGTTCGAAGGTGGGGCCGACCGAAGCCAAGTTCCGCGACGTGTGGCTTAGCGAGGGGCAGGACATCTGACCTTCGACCACACCAATGAGAACGTCCCCTCAGCGCTGATCGTTCGGCGCGAGGGCTCCCGCCTAATCCTCCAAGGCAGAACTGCAACCATCGTCCTGTTCGCTGAAGCGTGGAGGGACGTGGTGAGCGCAATTCAAGAGGTAATGCAATCCGCCGAACCACCCTCGTCTTCGACATCGAGACGAACGGACTGATCCCAGAGATGACCACGATCCACTCGCTGGTCATCAAGAATACCGAGACCGGAGAAATCTGGTCATGCGACGACCACCGGAACCGGAACGGCTATTTCGTCAAAGACGGCCTCCTCCTCCTGATGAACGCTGACGTCATCGTCGGCCAAAACATCCAAGACTTCGACATCCCGGCGATCCAGAAGCTGAACCCGTGGTTCAAGCCGAAGGGCCTGATCCGCGACACCCTGATCATGTCCCGTCTCATGTACGCGGACATGCTCGACGCCGACTTCCGGCAAGAGAAGCGCCTCGGTCTCAACAAGTGGATCAAGAAGCAGCTCATGGGCCGACACAGCCTAGAAAGCTGGGGCCAGCGCATGGGGCTTTGGAAGGGCGACTACGGCGAGATCATGAAGGCGGCTGGTGTCGCCCAAGGTCTCAAGGGCGATGCGCTCACGGCGTTCGTGTGGGGCAACTGGTCCCAAGGGATGCAGGACTACTGCGAGCAGGACGTCGAGGTCACCGACCGCCTCTGGCAGAAGCTCATCAAGAAGGGGTTCTCGGAAGAGAGCATCCAGCTTGAGCATGACGTGCGCCGCATCGTGGCCCGTCAGGAGGCCTATGGGTTCGCCCTCGATCTCCCCAAGGTCCACGCGCTGCACAGCACCCTCGCGCAGCGTAAGGCCGACCTGGAGCGGATGCTGCAGGCTGAGTTCAAGCCTTGGTATCGCAACCTCGGCCCGAAGACGCCGACCATAGACCGTAGTGTCTCGCAGAAGCACCTCAAGCCTGTCGGCTACGAGGTTGACCGAAAGGGCAACTTCAAGATCGACAAGAAGACCGGCGAGAAGAAACCGATCTGGCCGAAGATACACTACTCGACCGACGCTCCGTACACCGAGGTCAAGCTGGTCCCGTTCAATCCGGGATCACGGCAGGACGTCGCCAACCGGCTGAAGAAGTTGTTCGGCTGGAAGCCCGCGGAGTTCACCTCCGATGGTCATCCGAAGGTCGACGACGAGACGCTCAAGGGCCTCCCCTACCCGTCCGCAAAGGTCCTGACCGAGTACTTCGTCGTTCAGAAGCGCATCGGCCAAGTCGCGGAAGGCAAGGAGGCGTGGCTCAATCACGAGCGCAATGGCCGCGTCCACGGGAAGGTTGCCACGAACGGCGCGGTGACGGGTCGCATGACCCACTCCAAGCCGAACATGGCTCAGGTCCCGGGCATCCACGACAAGAAGACCGGCGAGCTGCTCCCGTACGGCTACGAGTGCCGGGAATGCTGGACTGTCGGAAAGGGCAAGAAGCTCGTCGGCTGTGACGCTGATGCGTTGGAGCTGCGAGACCTGGCTGGGTACATGGCCGCCTACGACGGTGGCGCGTACATCAAAACCGTTCTCGAAGGAAAGAAGTCCGAAGGGACCGACATGCACACCCTCAACGCCAAGGCGCTGGGGTGCAGCAGAGACGTCGCCAAGGTCTGGTTCTACGCCTTCATCTACGGCTCCGGTGACGAGAACCTCGGGAACATCCTCGGTGTCGCGTCGTCGAAGGCCAAGGCAATCGCCGCTGGCAAGCAGTCCCGTCAGAAGTTCCTCAAGGCTCTTCCGGCTCTCGGAAAGCTGTCCGAAGCGGTGCAGCGCAAGGCCAAGACGCAAGGCTGGATAAAGGGCCTTGATGGTCGCATCCTCATGGTTCGCTCGGCCCATGCCTCCCTGAACACGCTCCTGCAGTCTGCCGGTGCGATCCAGATGAAGCGCGCGCTGGTGATCCTCGACAACAACCTACAGGCCCTCGGGATGGTCCCGGGCGTCCACTACGAGTTCGTCGTTAACGTCCACGACGAGTGGCAGATAGAGGTCGATGAAGACAAAGCAATTCTGGTGGGGAAGGAGGCCGAGAAAGCCATCCGTCTCGCTGGAGAATACTACAATTTCCGCTGCCCTCTCGCCGGCAACTCCGTCGTGGGAACGAACTGGGCAGAGACACACTAAGGCACCCCTCAACGCTCCGGGCTACGTCTACATCGCGATCAACGCGGCGTGGCCCGGGCGCTGCAAGGTGGGTCTCGCCAAGGACCTCAAGAATCGTCTGCGGCAGATGAATACCAACGACCCCGAGCGGGGTTACCGCTTCCATGAAACGAGGAGATTTGATGATCGCAAACAAGCTGAGGCAGTTCTTCACGAGTTGCTGGCTGGCTATCGCATCGCCGGCACAGAATGGTTCGACCTACACCCAGAAGATGCTGCCGGTCTGCTACGGGGGCTCCATCGCAGGACTGCTGCAGACGGCAGATCGGGAAGCGATGAAGGAAGCCCTGACGAATAAGTACGGCATCAGGGAAATCGACTGATGCGGTACGTCATCAAGGACGTGGACACCGGCCACTACGTCCGAGGCGAGAGCGCTTGGAACCGTAGGCGGGACGCCGACATCAGCAAGGCCAAGCTATTCCACCGCAAAGCCGACGCCTTGGCGCACATCGAGCGGTGGAAGCATTGGGCTCGGGCCTTCCGGTACGCCGTGGTGCCCGTTCAGATCACCGAAGCCCACCCATAGGAGAACCATTGAGAACACTGCTGATCGACGGGGACATCCTCGTCGTATCGACTGGAGCTGCCCTTGAAGTCGAGACCGACTGGGGCGACGACGAGTGGACCCTGACGTGCGACGTCGCAGAGGTTAAGGCCACCGTCCTCTCCACCATCCAACGCCTTGAGCGAGACCTCGACGCCGACGCCTCGGTCATCACTCTCTCAAAGGGCACGACGTTCCGCCACGACCTCTACGCCGGCTACAAGAAGGGCCGCTCACGCAAGCCTGTCGGCACCAATGAGGTCAAGCGCTGGCTGATCGAAGAACACGGCGCGAAATACAAGCCGGGGATCGAGGCCGACGATGTCATGGGTATCCTCGCGACCAACCCTCGGCTGATCAAAGGCGAGAAGGTCATCGTCAGCCAGGACAAGGACATGCTCACGATCCCGGGCCTGATCTACCGCAATGGCAACATCATTGAGGTCAGCCCCCGCGAGGCCCTCCACAACTTCCTCAAGCAGACCCTCACAGGCGACATAACGGACGGCTACCCGGGCTGCCCGGGCATGGGACCTGTCAAGGCTGAGAAGCTCCTCGCGGCGATCCAGCCCGGTGACCTCTATTGGCCTCACATCGTTGCCGCGTACGAGAAGGCCGGCCTCACCGCCGACGATGCCCTGCTTCAGGCTCGGCTCGCTCGCATCCTCCACAACGACGATTACGATCACGCCAAGAAGGAGCCCATTCTGTGGACGCCCCGGTGAAATCTGACGGGGGTTCCTCGTCCTACTATCTGATCCCCGAGACGGCCACCGAACTGATGGACCTGATCGAACACAAGCGCATGAGCTTCGCTGTCGGTAACATCTTCAAAGCTTGCTACCGCCTCGGCTCCAAATCGGGGACATCGAAGGCCTATGACCTCAGGAAGATCATCTACTTCGCTGAGCGAGAGCTTGCCATGCTCGGGCCGCTGGCTGGATGAATAGGGTGACCACTAGCACTACGGAGGGGTTTCTAGCTCCTCCGCAGTTGTCTCGGGAAATCCTCGCGTACCTTCGACAGGTCTTTCGCGACAGGCTGCCCGACGACCCAACGATTTCCGACCGTGAGCTTGGGGCTTTGATCGGACAACAGCGGGTGATCACACACCTAGCTGCCATCCTCCAAAATCAGGAAGAAGACCTCCTCGCCAATGTGCTTCAGCAAGCCAAAGATTGAGCCGGCCGACCCGGTCGCGCCTCCCCCACCCCCGATTGACAAGCCTCTCGCGCCTGTCCTGAACGAAACGTCCCGGCTGTCCAATCAGGATGGCAACGCCGCCGCTGCCGCCCGCAGGGGTCGCAAGGCACTGACCATACCGCTGGCTCGTACTGGCGGTTCTGGCATCAACATCCCTCAATAATCGACCTTGGCCGACGCGACTGACGTAATCACCGCGAAGGCTCTGTATGCGCAGCTCGCCACCGCAAGAGACCCGTATCTCAAGCGGGCTCGGCGGGCTGCAGAACTCACGGTCCCATACCTGTTCCCCAAAGAGGGCTCTTCAGGCTCGACCGAGTTCGTAGAGCCCAACCAAGGTCTCGGCGCTCGTGGCGTCAGGTTCCTCGCATCCAAGCTGAGCCAGAGCCTGTTCCCCATCAACGCGCCTTTCTTCAAGTACGAAATCGACGACATCGCCCTCCAAGACCTGACCAAGGCCACGGACAAGCGCGGCGAGATCGAGAAGGCCCTCAGTGCCCGCGAACGTGCCGTCATCAGCGAGATGAACGGTTCCATGTTTCGGCCCGTTGCCTTCGAGGCCTGCCGGCAACTGGTAATCGCCGGCAACTACATGATCTTCATCCCGAAGAAGGGCAAACCCCGCGGTTTCCGCCTCAGCTCCTACGTGGTCAACCGTGACCCGTCTGGCAACATCCTTGACATCGTGATCAAGGAAGAGGTCGCCCGCGCAGCCCTCTCGGAGGACATCAAGTCCAAGATACAGGCCGCGACTGCCGAAGGGCCTCGCGATGCCAAGGTCGAGGTCTACACCAAGATCTACCTCGACGACGCCACCAGCCAGTACATCGTGACCCAAGAGATCGACGACGTTGAGATCGACGGCGAGTACTCTGGCTCTTATCCGGCTGACAAGCTGCCCTGGCTCCCGCTCCGCTTCACCTACGTGGAGGGCGAGGACTACGGTCGTGGCTTCGTCGACGAGTACATTGGCGACCTCAACTCCCTCGACGTTCTGACTGAAGCCCTCCGCGACGGCACCGTTCAAGGTGCAAAGGTCGTCTGGATCGTCTCCCCAAACTCCACCGTCCGTGTCGAGAAGCTATCCAAGGCTGAGAACGGCGCGTTCGTTCAAGGCGACATCAACTCGATTCAGCCCCTCAGGCTCGACAAGCAGGCCGACTTTGCGGTGGCCGAAAGGTTCATCGCCCAGCTCACCGAGCGTTTGTCCTTCGCGTTCCTGCTCAACACCTCCGTCCAGCGGAAGGGCGAGCGGGTCACTGCCGAGGAAATCCGGTACATGGCCGGCGAACTCGACCAAGGCCTCGGCGGCGTCTATTCGCTGCTGGCCGAAGAGTTCCAGATGCCTGTCGCCAAGCTGTTCGAAATCCGCATGGAGTTCGTCCGAAAGGTGCCTCCGCTCCCCAAGGAGATCACCTCAACGACCATCGTCACGGGCCTCGACGCCCTCGGTCGCGGCAATGACCTGCAGAACCTCGACAGTTTCATCGCTGGCGCGGCCCAAGTTGGCGGCCCCGACGCGATTGGTCGCTACGTCAACCTCGGTGAGTACTTCAAGCGACGTGGAGCTGCCCTTGGCATCGACATGGGCGGGCTCATTCGTTCCGACGAAGAGATCGCCGCGTCGGACCAGCAGGCACAGCAGATGCAGATGCTCCAGCAACTCGGTCCTCAGGCAATCGCTCAAATGGGCGGCATGGCCAAGGAGGGCATGAAGCAGCAACCCCCACAAGGCACGACAGGAGAACAGAATGGCTGACGAAACACAGGCCGAGCCGGTAGCGGCAATTGCACCGGAGGCTCCCGTCGTGGAGCCGGTAACCAAAACCAAAGCTAAGGCCAAAGAGCCGAAGCTCGCGGACAACCAGACGCTGATGCTCAGCGGCAACGTCTACACGGCCCATTGATGCAGACTGGAAGCGTCCAGATCGGCCACGTCGAGCCGACCGCAGAACAGACCGCAGCAGCCCTCGCAGCGGCGGCAGCAGTTGCCCCGACGAACGGGGAAGAGGCCCGCGCCAAGATCGCTGCTGAGGACGCGGCAAAGAACGCCCCTGCCCCGTCGAAGGCTGAGCGCCCTGAGAATGTCCCGGAGAAGTTCTGGGATGCTGAGAAAGGCGAGGTGAACCACGAGGCCCTGCTGGCTTCGTACACCGAGCTGGAGAAGAAGGTTGGCGCTCCGAAGGAAGAGCCCAAGCCGGAAGACAAGGCGAAGGAAGACGCCGACAAGGCCAAGGATGAGAAGAAGCCTGAGGGGGAACCCAAGAAGGCATCTGAGGTTGTCGCCAGCCTGAACGAGCGGTTCGCCGCCAACGGCAAGCTGGATGACGCCGACTACGCCGCAGCCGAGGCCATTGGTCACGACCGCGCAACTGTCGACGCCTTCATCGCCGGCCAGCAGGCTCTTGCCGAGATGGCAACGCAGCGCATCACGTCGGCAGCCGGTGGCAAGGAAAGCATGGACCGCATGTTCGCATGGGCCTCCACTTCCATCCCCGCCGCTGAGATCGCCACCTTCAACAAAGCATTCGAAGGTGCGGACGTGAACGCCGCCGTCATCGCGATGGAGCAGCTCAAGGCCAAGTACGAAACGGCCAACGGCAAGGACCCGACATTGATCGGAGGCAAGCCTTCTGGCAGCTCCGTGGATGCCTACGCTTCGTGGGCTGAGGTCACGCGAGACATGTCCGACCAGCGCTACGAGAAAGACCCGGCATTCCGCACCAAGGTGCAGAACAAGCTCGGTCGCTCAAACATCTAATACCACTGGGTTCGGGGGGCCACGCCCTCGGTGATTGTGGGACTGAATTGGTTCCCCTTCCTAGTCACTTCAAGGAAAAATGAGACCCATTGACACTCTGGTGTGGCACTGTGCTGCCACGCCTGAAGGCAAGTGGTTCGACGTCGAGGATGTCCGCAAGTGGCACACTCTCCCGCCCCCGAAGGGACGCGGCTGGAAAGACGTCGGCTATCACTTCATCGTCCTCCTCGACGGCACCATCCAGAAGGGTCGACCCCTAGAGCGGGTTGGCGCTCACGTCGAAGGCCACAACACCGGCTCCATCGGGTGCTGCTACATCGGCGGCATCGAAGCCAACTCCTTGAAGCCCAAGGACACCCGCACGGCTGCTCAGAAGGCAGCGATGCTGAAGCTCACTCAGGATTTGCTCAAGCAGTTCCCGACAATCAAGCGCATCGCCGGCCACAATGAGTACGCCTCCAAAGCCTGCCCGTCGTTCGACGTCCGCAAGGACCCGCTCGGGAATCTCCCGACGTTCACCTCAGGCCGGCGTCCGTGATCCGCAGCAAGCGCAGGACCTCTAAGTTCTGGCTTGCCGTCACGCTCGCGCTCTCCTTCATCGCCCTGTTCAGTTGCATCTGGCGGGGCCTTGAGACGGCTGCCGTGGGGATCACAGTGATGATCCCGGCAGTCTACGGAGCATACGTCGGCGTCGGTCACATGGACTACCGGCAGTCGCTCGGCCAACCCGAACAACAGGAACCCTATGGCTAAGCTTTATGGCTGGCTGGCGGGCCTCGTCGCGATCCTCGCCATCATCGGCGTGATCTACGGCAAAGGCCGGCTGGACGCCAACCACGCTGTCGAGACCAAGCAGCTCACCGAGACAATCGAGCTGCAACGCAAGGCAATCGAGAACGAACAGGCGGCCCGCCAGTCGGACGCCATCGTCGCTTCCGAGAACGCCAAACGTCAGGCAGCCCTTCAAACCAAGATAGGCGAATTGAACCAGTATGTGGAAACGCTCGAAGACGCTGATCGCGAGTGCCTTAATGGCGCTGACGTTGAGCGCCTGCGCGACCTCTGGCGCTAAGTTCGCCAAGCCGCATTACCCTGAGCTGCCCGCCGATCTGCGGGTATGCTTCGAGACCCAGGTCGCCCCGCCGTCCAGTGGCGTGATGACAAAGAAGCGAGTGATCTTTCTGATCGCTGAGCTGAAGAAATCGGAGACCGAGAAGAACGATTGTGGCAAGCGCCTCATCGCCTTCTACGACAACGTCTCCCACTGACATACACCCCGGCACCGGCCGCTCAGGCCGATTTCGATGGCGTCTGAGATCACGTTGCCCTTCTCGTCGAACACCTTGCGACCTTATACAAGGTAAGTCTAATGTAATTAATGATCCGCCTATTGAGAAGGGACGGCAGCGCTCTCGGGTTGGGCGCTATCATAGCCGCAGCCTGCACTTTCGGGATGCCGTCGGCATCGGCACATGATTGGTATGAAAAGCAGTGCTGCCAAGATGAGCATTGTGAGCCAATCGCAGATGCCGCGGTGCGCGAAACAAGCAAGGGCTTCAAGATGCCATCCGGTGAGTTGCTGCCTTACGGGGACGGCAGGGTGCGTCAATCACACGACATGCGTTTCCATTGGTGCCATGCCCAAAAAAAAGGAACGGCACACGGGTCTCGTGGCCGATTACCACGTGGCCTCCCCGACATCACAATCTGCCTCTACGTGCCGCCTAGGTCCTTCTAACACTTTATTATTCCAATTCTGGCCGCACTTTTATTTGGCCGCAATCCACAATTCCCGACGCCCTGTTCTGACAGATCACACCCCTCTTTAGGCGGTGATCAAGGAACCAAGGAAGTCTCACCAGAAGACCACTTGGAGACCCGCCAACCGACGCCTGAGGGCTCGGAAGCCGGACAATCCCAATGACGCTTCCAGTGCTGCTCCGAGGTCCGCGCAAACCTCAGAACAAACACGGGAATACAACACATGGCCAATCCTGGCATCGTATCCAATCTCGGTCAGGCGAACGGCGCTGGCGCTCTCGACGCCAACTTCGTCAAGGTCGCTACCGGCGAAATCCTCACCGCTTTCGAACGCACCGTCGAGTACGCGGACAAGCACATGGTCCGCAACATCTCGCAGGGCAAGTCGGCGTCCTTCCCGGTCACAGGTCGCACCTCTGGTGCTCGCTACCACACCCCGGGCGATCAGGTCCTCGGTACGGTCACGAAGTTCAACGAGCGCGTCATCACCGTCGATGATCTGCTCCTGACCGATTACTTCACCGCCAACATCTACGAGGCGATGAACCACTTCGACAGCCGCTCGGAAATGACCAAGCAGCTCGGCGAAGAGCTGGCTCAGGCCTACGACCGCAACGTCGCTCGCACGATCATCCTCGCTTCGCGTGGTACGAACGTCGTGGACGGCCTGCCGGGCGGTGGCTCGATCACCAACGCGGCCCTCCTCACGGATAGCGATCAGATGGCGAAGGCCTTCTTCGACGCTGCCGTCATCTTCGACGAGAAGTACATTCCTGCAGGCGACCGTTGGGGCGCTCTGAAGCCGGCGCAGTACTACGCGCTCGCCCAGAACACCAAGGTCATCAACCGCGACTGGGACGGCAAGGGCTCCTACTCGGACGGCAAGGTCGTCAAGATCGCCGACATCCCGGTCTTCAAGTCGATCAACCTGCCGAACGGCACGAACGTGACGACTGGCCCGACCAAGTACCAGGGCAACTTCACGACCACCGCTGGCGTCATCTTCCACAAGGGCGCTGCCGGCACCGTCAAGCTGCTCGATGTGGCACTTGAGAGCGAATACATGGTCTCGCGTCAGGGCACCCTGATCGTCGCCAAGTACGCTGTCGGTCACGACAAGCTGCGCCCCGAGTGCGGCATCGAACTGAAGACTGCCTAATCCGCAGCACCCACCACTGAACCGGGGCCTCCTAACGGGGGCCTCGGTTTTTTTCGTTCAACTCTCCTCTGGAGGATCAATGGCCAACGGCCTGACCCCACTGACAGAGCTTGAGGCGATCAACGAAATCCTCGCGACCAGCGCCGAAAGCCCTGTGTCGACCCTTGAGGACAATCAAGTAATCGACGCCTCGCTCGCCATGAATACCCTTCGGGCCACCTCTGTGGAGGTCCAAACCGTCGGCTGGAACTTCAACTCCGAAGACGGCGTGAGCATCACCCCCGACCAGAACGGAGAGATCATCCTCCCGCGTAACGTCCTGAAGGTCGACACCTCAGGCGAAAGCTCCAGCATCAGCGCTGTCCAACGCGGCCAACGCCTCTACAACAAGGGCGACCGCACCTACCAATTCGCAGGCCCGGTGACGGTCGATTGGGTCCTCGGTCTCGACTTCGAGGAACTCCCGTCCACCGCGCGCCTCTTCATCACAATCAGAGCCGCCCGCAAGTATCAGGATCGATACTTCGGTGATCAGGCCACCCACTCCTACACGCTGCAGGACGAGCAGATCGCTCGCGCCGCGATGATGGAGGAGGAACTCGACAGCGCCGACCCGAACATGCTGAACGACAGCCAGTTCGTCGTGAGGCTCAAGACCCGGTCGTAATGGCTAAGGTCTCTGGGTCGATCCCCAACTTCGCCAACGGCGTCAGTCAGCAGGCTATGGCCCTGCGGTTGGCTACCCAAGGCGACATCCAGACGAACGCCTATTCCACAATCGTGGATGGCCTCAAGAAGCGCCCTCCGACGCAGCTCAGGGCGTCCCTTGGCGAGGCCATTGCGGGCAACGTCTTCACCCATCAGATCAACCGTGACGCCTCCGAGCGCTACGAGGTGATCGCCACGCCAACGTCGATCCGAGTGTTCACTCTCAACGGAACTGAGCGCACCGTCACGGCTCCCAATGGCTACGGCTATCTGAGCTACGACAGCGGCGCCTACGACCGTCCTCCTTATCGGGCACTGACGGTGGGCGACTACACTTACATCGCGAACCACACCGTCAAGGTCGAGCTGGACACGGCTGTAATCGAACAGCCCTGCCCCAGCGAGGCCCTGATCAACGTCTTGGCCGGCAACTACGGCAAGACCTACACGATCAAGATCAACAACGTTGAGATCGCCCGCTACCTGACTCCCGATGGTCAAAGTTCCGCGCAGACCCCTTCGGTTGACGTGTCCTTCATCGCCCGCCGCCTCGCAACTGGTGAGACCGTCCTGATGAAGGACACCGCCGATGACAAAGCGAATGGCAACTGGCACTGGGAGGACACTGACACAAACCTCGCCGCCAACGGTATCACCGCAGCCAATGGCTGGACCGTCAAGGTCTTCAAGTCGACGATCTACATCAAGAAGGATGACGGCGCAGACTTCAGCATCGCTGTAGACGATGGCTTCAACGGCCACGCCATGAAGGCGGTCCGCAAGACCGTTCAGGACTTCGCTGATCTGCCCGCCTACTGCGAGGACGACGTCGCAGTTGAGGTGGTAGGTTCAGTCGGCACCCAGTTCGACAACTACTTCGTCCGCTTTGACCGGCAGGACGCCAACTCCTCCATCGGCGTCTGGCGTGAAATCCCCAAACCCGGGATCGTCACCGCCCTGAAGGCTTCGACGATGCCCCACGTCCTGATCCGTCAGGCCGATGGCTCATTCACCTTCGATGGGGCCACTTGGGACAAGCGGAAGTGCGGCGATGACGTGATCGCTCCCGGCCCATCCTTTGTGGGCGAGAAGGTCAACGAGGTCCTGTTCTTCAAGAACCGCCTCGGGTTCCTGGCTGGCGAGAATGTCATCTTGTCCCGGCACGGCAGCTTCTTCGACTTCTGGCGCTCAACGGCTACGGCACTGCTGGACGATGATCCCATCGACGTGGCAGCGACCGATAACGGTGTCTCCGTGCTTCGCAGTGCGGTGGCCTCGTCGGACAGGCTGGTTCTGTGGGCCGACCAGATGCAGTTCACCCTCATGGGCAACGAGCTGCTGACCCCAAAGACAGCCTCGATCCGCCCCTCGACGGCGTTCTCATCGTCCAGCAAGGCGCGCCCCGTGCGGGCAGGCAACTCGATCTTCTTCCCGGTCGACCGTGGCCAGTTCACGATGATCAGGGATTACAGGATCGACGTGAACAGCGGCCTAGCTGACGCCGAGGACTCGACCGGTCACGTTCCGCAGTACATCCCGGGAACCGCCATCAAGCTCGCCGCGTCGACCCACGAGGACATCCTTGTGGTGCAGGCTGACGGAGACCTCACGTCTCTCTACGTCTACAAATACTACTGGTCGAACGCTCAGCAGCTTCAGGCTAGCTGGTCCCGGTGGACGTTCCCCGGCGTGACCTCGATCCTCGACATAGGCTTCATCGACAGCCAGCTCGTCTTGGTCCTCAACAGGGGCACCAAGGCCTTCATTGAGGTCATGGACATCCAGCCAGGTGGTGTCGACCCAGACGTCCGATTCGTGGTCAACCTCGACAGGCGGTTCAGGGTCGAGAACTACGATGTCCGCACCTACGATCCGTACAATAATCGGACCACGGTGCTGACCGATCACGACATGACCGAAGCTCCGTATGTCTGTGTCACGGCGGGATCACCAATACCGACCCTCGAACCGGGATTGCAGATCAGCATCCTGTCCTCAGATGCCGGCTCAGTGGTCCTCGAAGGCGACGTGAGGGACGTCCCACTCTACTTCGGGACCACCTACGAGACGCGCTACGGACTGTCGACTATCTTCATCCGGCAGGAGAGCCGAAATGGCGGCGTGTCGGTAATCACCGAGGGCCGGCTCCAGCTCATAAGCTTGCTGATCCAGTTCTCGAAGACCGCCTACTTCCGCGTCGAGGTCACACCTCTGGCGCACCAGACGAGGGCTTACTACTCGACTGGCCGCATCATGGGCGATCCGAACAACAGGGCCGACGAGATCAATCTCAGCGACGGAGCCTTCAAGGTTCCGGTCCTGTCCAAGAACGACCGCGTCAAGGTCGAGATCGTGAACGACAGCTATCTCCCGTCCTGCCTGCTCTCCGCAGAGTGGGTCGGCAACTACGTCCAGAAATCGCAAAGGATTTGATGATCACAATTCGCAGGGCCAAGGTGGCCGACGCTATTTCCTTGGCCCCGCGTCTGCGTTCAGCAGATCGGGATGAGTGCCGGGCTTACCTCGGGTTGGAACCTGAGGTGGTCCTGCCGCAGCTCGTCCAGCAGGGCAACTACGTGTGGGCCGGCGTGGAGACGAACGGGGAGGTCTTTGGCCTCTTCGGTGTCGACCCCGTCAAGGGCAATCCCCATCTCGGGATCGTCTGGATGGTCTCCTCGCCCGCCATCATGAAACACCGCCGAGAACTCATTGGCATGACCCCGAAGTGGCTCAAGAGGCTCCATAAGGTCCGCCCTCTTCTCGGCAACCACATAGACGCGCGCAACACCACGCACATCCGCTGGCTCAAGCGCATGGGTTTCTCGTTTCTGAGGACCCACGCTGAGTTCGGCGTTGAGAAGCGTCCCTTCCACGAATTTGCAAGATTGAGGTCATAACGAATGTGCATAGGCGCAGTCGGTTTGGCTGTTGCCCAGTTCGCTCTGTCCGCAGCCAGCACTGTCGCCGGCTTCATGGGCCAGCAGCAGCAGTATGAGGCGCAGCAGCAATACTACAAGAACAACCGTGAGGCGGCGAACAAGGCTGCCGTGAACTCCTATGCGGCCAACCAGAACCGCGCCCTACAGGAGCGTAAGGCTGCCTCTCAGGAGACCCAGCAACTGCAGACCGATGCGATGCGAGGTAGGGCAACCGCTGAGGTCGCTGCCGGCGAGGCTGGCGTCACAGGCCTGTCAGTCGACGCACTGATCGCGGACTACTATGGGCAACAGGGCCGCTACGAGCGAACCCTCGACAACAATTACCAGATGCAGGCCGACTATCTCCGTGGCGAGATGGATGCAACTCAGGCCCAGGCCGAGGGCCGCATCAACTCGGTCCAACAGGGCCAGAGGCCGTCCTTCGCTGACGCTGCAATCCGTATCCTCGGCGGCGGTCTCGATGCCTACGGCGGTTATCAACGCGCAAGGGCAGCAGGGGTCGCATAATGGCAGGCCAAGGAAGAGTTCAAGTACCGGAGCTGCAGTCGAACATTCGGCTCCAGCCCGCTCCGATGCAGTCGGACACCTACGCCCCACCGCCGCAGCCGGCCAAGAACGAGAACCTGTTCCGTCTGGCTGACGCTCTCGGGGCCTTCTCGAATACCGTCGGCGGCCTCGTCGGGGTCGTCGGCAAGACCAGCAAGGAACAGCGCGCCCGTGAGGACGCCGCCTTCCAGATGCACATCGCCGGCCAGACCCTAGCGGAGACCCGAAAGGACATCGCTGAGGGCCGCATGTCGGTGACCGACGACGTGATCGCCAACGCTGCCCGCCAGAAGGTCTACGGCAATAAGTGGGCGCAGAGCCTCGCTCAGGACACCGATACCGAACTGCAGACCAGCTTCGACTGGGACAAGGGCAACCCCGAGCAGTTCCTGGCTAAGACGTTCCAAGAGAACATCGAGAAGAGCGGCCTGACCGACCCGAACGCTCTCGCCTCGGCGGGTGCCGCATGGGACCAGTACAAGACGTCGGTCCTCGCGAAGCAAGACAAGTACCGGATCGATCGCACCAACAAGTCCACCGTCGACACGGCCTTCACAGTCATCACCGACAAGGCCAACGAGTGGATCAGCAACGGCGTCGAGCCCCGCGAGTTCGCCCAGAAACTCAGCGCCATGCGTGGAGAGTTGGGTGTTAAGGGCTCCCTAGGGGCCGGCGAAGAGACGCTCGATCAGGAGTACCTCAACGCTGCCGCTCGGATAGTCCAGACGAACCCCGAGTACGCCGTGGCCATGCTCGATGCCGAGTACAATGGTCGCTCTGGCAAGACCTCGCTCTCCTCGCAGAGAGTCTATCGGGACCGCGTTCTGCAGATCAAGGCCGAGGCCGAGAAGGCTGTTGGCGTCCGCAACGACAAGAACCAGCAGCTCAGCTTCGACACACAGGCCGACAGCTTGTTGGCCGAAGACAAGCTCGACCGAGCCGTGGACGCCACATGGACGGATCACAACGGTGAGCAGAAGACGATCAATGCCGAGACGCTGAAGAAGGAGACGTTCAATCGCTATCTCCTGCGCTCGCCTGAGATCGCCACTGCCAACAAGGAAGACCCCCAGCAGACGATGCAGCGGGAACTCCGAAAGGCTCAGCTCGCCGGCCTCGAACACCCTGCCCTGAAGGCCGTCGTCACGGGTATCGCTAGTGCCGCTTCGGTGGACATGGCGCAGAACCCCGACGCGATGGATCGAGTGATGGACAAGGTCAAGACGGCGCGTTGGCTCTACAACACGTCCAAGAACACTTACATGTCCTACGTGACCGAGGCCGACCGTGATTTCATGGAGAGCTTCATCATCGCCAAGGACAATCTCACCGGCAAGGATGGCCGGCAGATGTCAGATCAGGCCGCTCTCGAGTTTGCCGTTCGCACCTCGCAGCCGGTCCAGGTCGATGGCCTGAACTTCACCCGGGACCAGAACGACAAGATCGACCAGTCCGTGAAGACCCTCGCGTCGTCGGATGGCTGGCTCTTTGGCATCTTCGGCACGGAGACCACACCGTGGAACTCTGCCGCAGCCCAGCAGCGTGTTGCATCCATCGCCAAGCGCCTCGTGCGTGGTGGCGTGGATCAGAACATGGCCATTACGCAGGCCACCGAGAGCGTTAAGCGCAACTCGATCACCTACAATGGCACTCTGCTGGAACTCGGCAAGGCGGCTCTCCCTGACAACTACAGGGCCGCTCTGGACGGGATCATCGGGGACTTCGCGACCACCAATCCGGGGGTCTTGAAGGATCACGACATCTCGACCGGCGACATCACCATCCTGCCGATTGGCGACATCAATCGCTCTGGCGGCCGATTTATGCTGATCGACAAGAACACGGGCGCAAGCCTGATGGACGACAAGAATGGGGAACCGTACTTCGTCAGCTTGAAGACGATCCGCGACCGTGGCCGCGCGATGAACGACGAGAAGACCGCGAAGGCTGCCCACGACATCTCCGTCAGGGGCGCAGCCAAAACCCACGGCCTCGTCCCAGCGAAGGCGGAAGACGGCAATGGTACCGTCTGGATCAACCCGAAGACCCGCGAGGCCTTCGACGTCACGGTCCCTGAGCCGGGTGCAAAGCCCGTCATCAAGAAGCTCGGCAAGCGCATTCGCAAGAACGCTCCGGTCTACGATGACAACGGCTTCATGCCCCCGCTAGGCGGCGCGAACCGCTAACCACTCACAGGCCCTCGGATCACCTCCGGGGGCCTTTTCAATTCACCCACGAGGAACAATGAACTCAGAACTCTCTCAGGCCATCATTGACGAAAGCAAACGTCGTGGGGCTGACCCTCTCGACTTCGCTACCCTCGTGGGCTTCGAAACGGGAAACACCTACGACATCTGGCAAAAGGGGCCGACCACCAAGTGGGGTCAGCACCGTGGCCTGATCCAGATGGGCGAGCCACAGCGCAAGCAGTTCGGCTACCACCAAGGCATGACCGCAGCGGAAGCTGTGAAGTCGTCCTTCGATTATCTTGAGGCCAACGGATGGAAGTCCGGCATGAGCCTCCTCGACATGTATTCCACGATCAACGCCGGGGCTCCAGGCCGCTACGATGCGGTCGACGGCGGCACCACGGTTCGCCAGAAGGTAGAGAGCGAGAACATGCTCGTCTCCCGCAGGCGGGCTGCCAAGCTCCTCGGGGGTGAGTTCACACCCATCAACACTTCGAACAATGGCTCAGCCGACATCTCGATGCCCTCGGTCGAGGTTCCCGGATGGCGCACCAACACGCCTCGGGCTCCTGAGGTCGAGACCGCTGAACCGGGCTGGTGGCAGCTCCAGAAGGACGCCTACAACACCGAGCAGACGCTCCCGTGGCTTGGCGTCCAGAACAAGCAGATCGCCCCTGATCCGAACTGGTCCCTCGACCCGGCCAGGGTGAAGCAGGACCTAGAAATCCGCGGCGTCCCTGAGACCGAGATCGAGCGCTACTCTCCGCGTCTGGCAAGTGTCTCCGAGGTCGACTATCAGGACAATCTCGGTCGCGTCAAAGACGACTGGGACCGCAACATCCGGCTGTCCAACGCTGGCTTCACCGGCAGCGCCCTACGCATCGCAAACTCGATCTTCGATCCGGTGGCCCTTGGTGCTGACCTATTGGCGTCCACAGTCGCCCCGGAGCTGGTAATCGGCAACCGTGGCCGGCGTCTTGGCAGGGTCCTTGAAGGGGCTATGGCCGGCGCTTCTGGCGGTGCTGCCTCTGTTGCACTCAACGCCGCAGTGAACCCCAACGTCAACCAGTCTGACCTCCTCGCGGCGACCGTCTTTGGCGCTGGCATGGGCGGCGCTGTTGGTCACCTGTTCGGCAGGCCCGAGACGACCTTCGAAGGTGCCCGGCTGGCTCAGGCTACCCGCAACGCTGTTGATGCCCACGAGGGAATCGTCCCCAACGCCGGCTCCGTCGGTGCAGCAAGGGCGACCAACAACACCCCGTTCCTCGACGAAGGTCTCGGCCTCCTCGACGACAGAGACTTCGCCAAGACGTTCGGCGGCAGCATCCGGCCCGATCTCTCGGCCCGCCTCCAGCAGGATGCCAATCCGCTCGTAAAGGCGGTCGCTGGTCTCGTGCAGGATGGCACTGGCAAGCACGAGGGCGCGGTCAACGCTATTGCCGTGACAGAGGACATGACCCGCCTCTACGAGGAGAAGGTCATCCATCATCAGCAGACCTATTCGGCCCAGCTCAGCGACTTCGCCTCTCGGCAGGACAAGGGTATGGCCTCTGAACAGGTCGAGCGGGCGTTCAACCGCAAGGTCGACGAGTACATCCGAGACCGACAGCCAGGTCGTGCAGAACGATACGACGCTGCGGTCATCAAGATGGGCAACAAGCAGTCGCAACTTTACGACGACGCTCTGGGCATGATGCAGAACCCGTTCATGCGAGAAGGCATTGCCGACGCCCGTCCGGTGCTGAACGCCGACGCGGTCTCCAAGGACCCACACTTCGCTCCTCGCTTCTGGGACGCCCAGCGCCTAGTCGAGGCCCGCAGGTTGTTTGGGGTCGACACGATCTCGAACCTGATCGGGCGCGCGATGAAGTCCGCCAACACGGCTCTCGCAGACGATCTGGTCGAGCGCACCTCCAAGGCGTTCACCAAGGCCATCGTCGACCGGGCTCATGGCCTTGAAGACATCACCTCGGCTCGCCTCAGTGGGGGCAATCTGGACGCTTTGGTGGACATGCTGGAGAGCAACTACGGCCTCGTCAAAGAGGACGCTGACGCGCTCCGCTGGCAGTTCAAGGGGCAGCACATGCAGAGTGACAAGGGTGCTTCCGAGCATCTGAAGTCCCGCCTGCTTCTCGACGAGAGTATGCCGGCCATCTCGGTCAGGCGTCTCGACGGTGCGACTGAAGAGCTGAGGCTCTCGGACCTGTTCTCGACGGACGCCAAGGCCAACTACACGCGCTACATGCGCAACACGATGGGCCGCGTGGCCCTTGCCCGCTACCGCTTCAAGGACCCTCAGACCGGCGAATTGCTGATCAACGGGTTCACCAGCGATGCGGAGTGGGACAAGTACGTCCGCATGGTCAAGGAGAAGAACGCCGACCTCATCTCTCAAGGCAAGATCACGAGGTCAGACGCAGACACCAGCATCAAGCGCCTGGAGTTCACCTACGCCTCGATCCTCGGTCGCCCGACCAACACCATGGAAGCGACCAACGCCGGCTGGACCCTCAGGATGATCCGCAAGTTCAACTTCGCGCGCATCATGAACCAAGTTGGCTTTGCCCAGCTCTCCGAGATCGGGATGCCCATCGCGTCTCTCGGCTGGAAAGCAGCTCTCTCGCAAGCACCGGCCCTGCGCCGCGTGATCAACGAGGACGGCGCGTCGATCCTGAAGTCTGGCCTCGGGGACGACTTAGAAGCCATCATGGGTGTCGGTGCAGACCGCCTCATGCACAGCTCGAACTACAACCTCGAAGACCTCACGCACCTCTATGACGAACCCTCGGGGACATGGAAGGACGTGGTTGAGCGGGGCCTGAACAAGGCCAACAAGTTCACCTCCGAGGTCTCGGGGCTGACCCAGGCCAACGTCATGCTTGAACGCTGGACGGCTGCGGCCATCGTGCAGAAATTCTCCAACATGGCTGCCAACGGCGGCAAGGGCATGTCGGCCAAGCGGCTGGCAGATCTGGGCTTGGACAAGGAAATGACCGCTCGCGTCATGAAGATGTTCAACGAAGAGGGCAACTTCGAACACACCACCGGCTTCATCACCGGCAAGAAGGTCGTCCGCGCTCACTTCGACAAGTGGGCTGACAAGGAGGCTCGCGAGGCATTCATTCAGGCAGCCCATCGCCTGAGCCGTCAGGTCATCCAGAAGAATGACCTCGGCAACATGATCATGTGGATGTCCCATCCGCTAGCGAAAGTGCTGATGCAGTTCCGCACATTCATGGTCGGCTCTTACGCCAAGCAGACCCTCAAGGCTGCCAACATGCGCGACCTTACGGCGCTCCATCAGATCGTCCTCACCACGGCAATGGCCACCGCTTCCTACGTCGCTCAGATGAAGGTGCAGGCCATCGGACGCTCCGACAAGGACAAGTTCCTCGAAGAGCGACTGAACCCTATGGCGCTGATGGCGGCTGGCTTCGCAAGAGCTGGCGCTTCCTCGATCATCCCAATGCTTGTCGACACCGGGCGGTACGCCGCTGGGTACGACGGCCTGTTCTCCTACACTCGCACCACGGGGCAGACCAGTAACATGCTCTTCGGCAACCCCACCGTGGGTGGCATCGACGACGTGATGCAGGCGTCCAGAGGTATCGCTGGATTGTTCCGCGAGGGTGAGTGGTCTCAGGACGAAGCACGCAGCCTTGCTCGTGTCTCTGTCTTCGGGAACGCCCTGCCGATCACGATGGGCCTGAATGGCTTGATCGCTGATCTGCCCAAGCATCCACCGCGCCAGTAACCAAACCGGCTCCCCAACGAGGCCCTCGGCTAACCCCGGGGGCCTTTCTGCATTCCCCACCAAGGAACGAAATGACCACACCAATTCTATCCTTCGTCGTCTACGACGGGGACGGGTCGACGCTCGACTACACGTTCGACTTCGGCTACCTCGACCGCAATCACGTTAAGGCATACATCGACGACGTCGCCTCGGGTTCCTTCACTTGGACAGGGCCGTTCTCGATCCGCTTCTACACCGCTCCGGCAGCAGGAACCAAAGTCCGCATCGCCCGCGAGACGCCCTCTGCTCAGCCGCTGGTCACCATTGCGAACGGTGCCTCGCTGCGCGCTGAAGACCTCAACAGGCAAGCGCTGCAGTCCATGTACGTCAGCCAAGAAAGCGCTGACATCGCCATCCTCCTGAAGACTGGGGCGATCACGGCTCCTGCCACGGACGCCGGTCGCATCGTTCTCCAGTTCCCGACCATCGAAGTCCGCAAGAATAGCGTCCTCGGCTTCGACGCCGAAGGCCAGTTCCGTCCCTTCACGTCTGCCGACATGCCCAAGGGTGACACCGGCGAGAGAGGGCTTACCGGCAACCCCGGCCCCACGGGTCCGCAAGGTCCGCAAGGTACCCAGGGCCTTCAAGGTCCCCAAGGTCCTGCCGGGGCCAACTATGCCCCCAACGCCCAAGGGCTGACCGCAGGGCGGGCGGCTTACGACGCTCAGGCGCAGAACTTCTCCTACCTCGACATCCAGCAGGGCAAGCTCTTCTGGAAGCTCAGCGCGACCTCCGGCGACTGGTCCGCAGGGATCACCTTCGGTGCCGGTGCTCAGGGCATCCAAGGCATTCAAGGCCCGGCAGGACCCTCTGGTGCGCAAGGCCCAGCAGGAGCAACCGGGGCGGCCGGCACTCCAGGGATGATCTGGCGAGGCGCTTACGCAGGCGCAACGGCCTACGCCCCCAAGGACGTCGTCTCCTACAACGGCTCAGCCTACATCAACATCCTGGCTTCGACCGGAAACATCCCGACGAACGTGACCTACTGGTCCCCTGTGGCCGTCAAAGGCGACACCGGAGCGACCGGAGCGACCGGAGGCGTTGGTCCGACAGGCCCGCAAGGCGCAGCCGGCCCTCAGGGTCCTCAGGGTGTTGCAGGCACCAACGGCTCTGACGCGGCAGTCACCTCAGCCGCAGTTGCCTCGGCCATCGCTGGCATCGCTTACGGTGCCGTTGGGTCGTTCGTGTTTGCCTTCATCTTCAACGGCGGGGTTTCAGATAACGGGACCTACGCAGGCTCGTCCCTACAGCCCGCTGGTATTTCGTCCGTCCTATCTGCAGCCGAGCCCAACGACACCAAAGACGACAATCCTCGGCTTACCAGAGGTGGAAGCGTTCTTGCAGGGACGTGGAGGGCACTCGGTCGCGTCCAGGCCGATACCGGCCTCAACCGCCCCCGCTTCACTCTCTTCGTGAGGATTGCCTAATGGAATACCGCTACCCGAAGTTCAACGCGTTGGGCTCCATCGACATGGAGATCAACCACTCGGTCCACGGATGGATACCATTCACAGCGTCCACGAGGGACGCCGAGGTTCTTGGTCGGCAGCTCTATGCCTCGGCCAGTGCCTCAGCCGCTTCATACGTTGCCGCTACCCCACCGACCGTCGAAGAGCTTCGCGAGGCAATGCCGACCCTAAGCCCCCAGCAGGTCCGCAGGGCTCTCCTGTCCATCGGCATCGCTGAGGCAGACGTCGAGATGAAGCTGGTGAATGATCCGGCTGGCATGATCGAATGGCGATGGGCCACCTATTTCCGCAGAACTCACCCGCTGATCGACAGCCTCGGTCCCCTCTTCAGCATCACTCCTGTGCAGATCGACAGCCTTTGGGCGTGGGCGGCTGCGCTGTGACACCTCTCGCTCTAATCACAGGAACAACCACCGTGGACAACACCACCGCTGCGGTCGCCGTCTCCGCAGTCTCAAGCCCGATGTGGCTCCCGTGGCTCCACATGGCGTCTGATGGCGCGGCACTCATCGCACCCCTCCTCGGCACGGTCTGGCTCGTCGTTCAGATCGTCGCCAAGGTCCGCGACATGACCAGAAAGGACCCCAAGTGAAGACCGACAGCAAGGCCCTCGGAGACCTCTTCGACACCTTCGCGAACCAGCTCAAGACGATCCTCACCGATGGCCGAACGGTCGTCGATAAGGAGACCGGCGAGGCGCTTCAGGTAACCCCAGACGCCGCTTCGCTGAATGTCATCTTGAACTTCCTCAAGCACACCGGGACGACCGTCGCTCCAGGCACCAACAAGGTGGTCAACGATATCATCGACAGGCTCCCGTTCGACGGCTCCGAACACAACCCCGATTTCCCGAGACACTAAGTGAACATCACCGCACAGAACACCTTCACCCCCGCCGTCCTCATCCAGGCCGGCGACATCTTCGACGTGTCGATCAGCGGCACCTTCGTGGCGACCGTTACGGTGCAGCGATCCAAGGACAGCTCGACTTGGTTTGACGTCGACAACTTCACCGCTCCCGCTGAGAAGACTGGCGTGTCCGGCTCCGCTTGGTACTTCCGCGTAGGCGTGAAGACGGGCGGGTTCACTTCCGGCACCGTTGTGGCTGAGATTTACAGCTAATGGGCGTCCCTTACATGTTGTTCCAGGGCGTCCTCGGCAACGTCCTGTGGACCTCTGCCGCAGCAGCTCCGCCCGCGCCGCCGCCTGTGCCTGTCGATCCGGTGTACCTGCCATCGCTCTCGACGGCCCCTGCGGTCGTCTATGGAACGACAAGGCTTGTCCAGTCCTACTCAGGCCCGGCCCTCCGTGTGCAGCGCGCAGTCGATGACGTTGAGCAGGACATTGGCTTCGGCTCGAAGTACTTCGACACCGCCGCCGCCACATCGTTCCGTGGGGCCAGCTCTCTCGGGCTCCGCAAGTGGTACGATCAGACTGGCAACGGCTTCCACCAAGAGCAGGCGACCAAGGTCAACCAGCCGGGCGTCTTCCCCGAGGTTCTGTACAATGGCGCGCCCTCGATCTCGTTCGACAGCTCCGCGCTCGTCCAGAACCAAAGCTCGAAGTTCACGGCCTGCACCATCGGCCCGACCATCGCCAAGGAGAACTTCACCGAGTTCTACCTGCTCTCGCCGAACTTCTCGCTCAACGACAACTACTACGGCTCGTTCCCGGCAGACGCGACGACCGTGTCGCTGTTCACCACGACGGCAAACGTCGGCCTGAGGGGCAACAATACCACGCCCTTCAACGACACACGGACGGGTCCTCGAAAGGTACCGCCTTTGAACCAGTGCGTTCTGCGCTGGAGAGGTGGTCCGACAGGTAAGCAGTTCGGCGTCAACGGTTCCCTGTTCCTCGTGGGCACGGCCCCTGCGGCCGGCAACGTGACCGGCAAGGGCTTCGGCAGGTGGAATGCCACCACACCGTCCAGCTACGATGGCGAGTTCGACATCATCGCCTACGTTGCCTATCCGGCAGCCCTGTCTGATGCCGAATGCCTGGCTGTCGAGGCATCCCTCAAAGCCCAGTGCAACGTTCTGACCTCCTCCACCGTCAAGGTCGTCTTCGACGGCGACAGCAGGACCGAGGGCTCTGGCCACTCCAAGAACCAGACGTGGACGAAGAAGCTGGTCCAGTCGGTGTCGACGCCAATCTACGCGGTCAACATGGCCGTCGGCGGTCAGTACCTCAGCAACATGGCAACGAACGTCGCCGGTCGCGTGAACAACCAGTATGACGCCGCGTTCACCAAGAACATCGTCTGCATGGGCGGCCCAGGCATCAACGACCTCACCAACGGCAGGACGGACGCGCAGCTCATCGCTGACTTCCAGACCTACGCGAACGGCATCCACGCCAGCCAGCTCCTCATCGCGGCCACGATCCCTTACCGAGACACCGCGACAGCGCAGCAGGAAACTTACCGCAATTCCTACAACGCTTGGCTCCGTGCCAACTACGCGACGTATGCGGAGCGCCTCGTGGAACTCGACATCCCGCAGTTCGCCTACTGGTCCGCGAACTACTACATCGACATCGTCCACTTCAACGATGCCGGCCAGCAGCTTTGGGCAGACGCCTTCAAGCCTGCAATCGAGTCGCTCATAGCGGCCTAACAGACGCCTCAGGACGAGCGATAGGTCGCTCAGCAACCCAACAGCCCCCAAGCTCACAACGCTCGTCCTGAGCGCTCCCTGCCCCGTTTCCGAAAGGTTTAATGACCAAGCAGACCCTCGCTGCTTCGACACACTTGTCGACGCAGAAAGACCCTCTTCTGGACTTCCGCAACTTCCTCTACGTCGTGTGGAAGCACCTGAATCTGCCGGACCCCACCAAGGTCCAGTACGACATCGCATCTTTCCTGCAGCACGGCCCGAAGCGCTCGATCATTGAAGCCTTCCGTGGCGTCGGCAAGTCATGGGTCACCTCGGCCTTCGTCTGCTGGCTGCTCTACTGCAACCCCCAGCTCAACATCCTCGTCGTATCGGCCTCCAAGCAGCGCGCTGACGACTTCTCGACCTTCACCATGCGCCTCATCTTCGAGATGGAGCTGCTGGCCCACCTGAGGCCACGCGGCGACCAGCGCATGTCCAAGGTCTCCTTCGACGTTGGCCCTGCCCGCGCCTCTCACGCGCCCTCCGTCAAGTCGCTCGGCATCACCTCGCAGATCGCTGGATCGCGCGCCGACGTGCTGATCGCGGACGACATCGAAGTCCCGAACAATTCCGACACCCACCTGAAGCGCGAGAAGCTGTCCGAACAGATCAAAGAGTTCGACGCCGTGCTGAAGCCGGGCGGTCGCATTATCTACCTCGGCACCCCGCAGACCGAGCAGTCGATCTACAACCTTTTGCCGGATCGCGGCTACGCCGTTCGCATCTGGCCGGCCCGCTATCCCGATGAGGAGCGCCGCGCCAAGTACGGCTCCAAGTTGGCCCCTCTGATTGGCCGCGAGTTGGACGATAAGCCCGACCGAGTGGGTGCCCCAACAGACCCCCAGCGGTTCTCCGAAGTGGATCTTAATGAGCGCGAGCTGTCCTATGGCCGCTCAGGCTTCTCCCTGCAGTTCATGCTCGATACCAGCCTCTCGGACGAGGACAGGTTCCCGCTCAAGTTGGGCGATCTGATCGTCATGGGATTGAACCCGAAGAAGGCCCCGAGAGAGGTCGTCTGGGGCTCAGGCCCCGAACAGGTCAACGAGAAGCTGCCGATGGTTGGGCTGCCCGGTGACCGCTACCACCGCCCGATCTTCCACGACAAGGACTTCCTCGACTACGAGGGAACGTGCATGTTCATCGACCCCTCGGGGCGTGGCAAGGACGAGACCGCGTGGGCTGTGGTGAAGATGCTCAACGGTATCCTCTACCTCACCGCTGTGGGTGCCGTCAGGGGCCACGGCTATGCCGACAAGGTCCTCGACATGATCCTCGACTGCGCCAAGCAGCAGGGCGTGAACGTGATCAAGGTCGAGCCGAACTACGGCGACGGCATGTTCGCTCAGCTCCTCCGCTCTCGGTCGCAGATCAAGTACCCGGTCCTGATAGAGGACGCCGAATGGGCTAAGGCTCAGAAGGAAGCTCGCATCATCGACACCCTCGAACCGATCATGAACCAGCACCGTCTGGTGGTCTGCTCTTCGGTGGTCGAGTGGGACTACGACAGCACCGCTGCCTTCATCCCTGACGAGGTCAACAAGTTCCGCCTGTTCTACCAGATGACCCGGATCACCCGTAACCGAGGCTCCCTCGCTCATGACGACCGACTGGACGCTGTGGCAGGCTGTGTCGCCTACTGGCTGGAATGGATGGCCAGGAACACGACCCTAGCGGTGGAGCAGAGGAAGCAGGACCTGTTCGATCAGGAGCTGGCTAGGTTCATGGAGAACGCCCTCGGGGCCTCCTTACAGTCGTCCCCTCGGTTCTTCTAAGGGACCCCCATCGAATAGGGTGACCACTAGGACTATCCCCGAGGGTTCCCCTTAGAATGTACCTTAGGGTGGCACCTGAGAGGGAACCTAGAGGGACCCTTAGGTACCTCTTAGGGTGCCACCTGAGAGCCTTACAGCAAGGCTACCCCTTAGGCTCCCCTGACGTTCTCCTCAGGGTGTAGCCGAGGGGGCACAGGGACACAGTAGACCCCTACCTACTACTTCTTCTGGGCCTTGATCAGGTAGTATAATTGTTATCCATATAGCGGTACACGGAGAATCGTCGCAGGTCGCAAACGGCGTTCGCTGATTCGCTGCGCATGTCTGGAGGGGGCCGCGTGAACAAGCTTTGGTACGGCGACAATCTCACCATCATGAAGGGAATGAAGAAGCACTCCGTCGACCTGATTTACCTCGACCCGCCATTTAAGTCCGACGCGAATTACAATCTGCTCTACAAAAATATGACTGGCAAACCGGTGCCGGAGCAGGCGGAGGCATTCTTCGACACTTGGGACCTCGATGCAACGAAACTGGAAATCGCTCGGACGATGCCAGTTCTGATGCGAGAGCATGGCGTAGATGATCACTACGTTGCGTTTTGGAGCATCTGGATGCAGGCCCTCCGCAATACTCAACCGGAGCTGCTGGCGTATCTGATCTATATGGTCCAACGACTGCTCTATATGAAGAGCATCCTACGCCCGACAGGGTCCATTTACCTGCACTGCGACCCGACTGCCAGCCATTACTTAAAGGTGATGATGGATGGTATTTTTGGGCATCGGAACTTCCGAAACGAAATTATCTGGAGGCGAACACACTCCCACGGCGACACGAAGCGAAAGTTTGGGGCCGTCACCGATACGATCCTATACTACACCGTCTCGGACAAATATATTTTCAACCCGCAATATCGCCCGTTCAAAGCAGACTACATCGACGACACCTTCAAGAAGGATGCCAGCGGCCGCCATTGGCAATCCGTGACGTTACGAAGCCCGAGCCTACGACCCAACCTGCATTACCCGTACACAGCTTCGAATGGCGTAACCTACCATCCGCATCCCAATGGATGGTCCTGTGATATCGACAGGATGAAGACGTATGACGCAGAGAAGCGGCTCCACTATCCAAGCAAATCCACGGGCGCATTACGGCTCAAGATGTTCCTGGATGAGTCCCAAGGCGTAAAGGTCCAGAGCCTCTGGGACGACATTGACGCCATCCCGGCTAAGTCGCAAGAGCGGTTAGGTTATCCTACGCAGAAGCCAAAGGAGCTTTTGAAACGGATCGTGGCAGCCTCAACGAACGAGGGGCAAGTCGTATTCGACCCGTTTTGCGGATGTGGGACAGCAATATACGCAGCTCACGAGCTCCATAGAGAATGGATCGGCTGCGATATCGCCATACTGGCCGTTAAACTGATCAGAGAAGTTTTACAGGAACGGTACGCGCTCGCGGAGGGGGCGCACTTTGCGTTGGATGGAATCCCGGTGAGCGTCGAGCAGGCTGACGAGCTCTTCAAAGTCGACCCATTCCAGTTCCAACACTGGGTTGTCGAGCGAGTAGGCGGCTTCCCTATGCAAAAGAAGGTTGCGGACCGAGGGATAGATGGTCGCGTGTATTTTGAAACACGAAACACACTAGAAGAGATGATTATTTCGGTCAAAGGTGGGAAGCTTCGCCCAACCGATATTAGAGACCTCCGTGGAACAATGGAGCGAGAAAAAGCAGCTATGGCTGGATTTCTCAGTCTTCAGGAGCCATCCAAGGCAATGCGAGCCGAGGCGGCCGATGCGGGCGTATATACATACAACGAGGTGGGGTACCCGCGCCTTCAATTGTTGACTGTCCGAGACATCCTCGAAGGTAAACGGGAGTTCCACATGCCAACTCGCGTCAATACCAAGATCAGCACCGGCCAACAGTCTCTTGCACTGTAAGAGGGCGTAGCCGAGGGGGGCTTAGGGTAGACAGGGACCTATTTGTCCTTGATAGGAGGAAGGAGCCTGTTCTCCTCAATGGCAGCAGCCAGGAAGGCCTCTCGAACCTGAGCGGGTGTCATCTCGTTGGCCAGACCGGCCATGCAGACGCGCACCGCTTGGTTCCACTTAGGGCCACGCTTCTTCCACTCCAGCAGTTCCCTGGCCGCGCCCTCGACAGAGTTCACGTTGTAGCGGAACCCTTGGTTGGTCCTAACGGGGACCGCTGGCGAGAACCATCGGGTCGCTATAGGCTTTGTCATAGGGTTAATTTAGGGCGACGTAATGTATGGTTCAAATCGTCGTGACGTGAGACCTAGCCAGAGGAGCGTAACACCCCCTCCTCCTTGGCAGCAGCCTCGAAGGCCTTACGGGCCTCCTCGGGGGTCGCCCGGTCCTGGACAGCCTCGAGGCATAGTTGCACAGCCTTCCGCCACTTAGGTCCCATCTTGGTCCACTTCAGGAGTTCCTCGGCGGCACCCTCGACATTGTTGCAGCCGTAGGTGACCCCAGGCCGGTCGGTCTTGACGTAGACCGGAGGGGAGAACCAATGAGTTGCCATGAGGCTATTCGCGGAGGTCGAACGCGACAAACAGGCCAAAGGCTGGGGCAATCTCGACAATAAGCTCGACTAGCGCGCAGTCACTTTCCACCAGATGCGGCCCGTCTCGGCGCACCGCTGCGATGGTCTCTTTGACGGAGATGCTTTGACCGCGACGGGCTTGTAGGATCAGCTCTTCAACAATCTCGTGGGCAGTCATTTTGCTGGGTCGGCAATTCATCCGAAGGTTCATCCGAGGCCTCCACCTCAGCGATAACCCAAGGGAGCATTGATGATCCTCTGCCGGGAAAAATCAACAAAAATGTTGGGCAGAAATTTTCAAAGAAACCACCACAGAGCTGGCCTCTGTTTGACGCTCAGCCAGCCCGCTAGGCACCTTCTTCCGTCGCCCCCTGTTTGGCCAGATCAATAGCCGCGAGTAATGATGCTAGGGTCGGCGGCAGTTCTGGTTCGACTGCTAGCCTTAACAGCTTGTGTATGTGACGACGATTGGCTTCCGAATGGATCAGTTTCCGAACTGCTTTGGAGACAGACGGATGACCTGCCTGGTTCTTCTGTGTCATGTTCAGGGCGTCCCTTCCCCGTCAGCCGCAACTCGCCCGAAACGAAATGGTTCCAACCACGAGGCCGGGAATGTTTGGTAGAAATTTCTGAGCGGGTGATCGGATAACTGGCTCGCGCGACGACCCCCCGTGCCCCCCTTCGTTCCCACACTGCGCCGCTCGGGTCGCCTTCCGTCCCACAATCATTCCCACAACACGGCAGATTGGCGAATGATTTCAATGGGGCAAACAGGATAATGTATCTCTTATGATCCATGAGGCGCACATAGCGGACTGATCGAGGCGCATAGAGTGGCAAGGCATAGGCAAATGTTCCTACGCTTCCCTTCCAATCGGTGCTTTTGCCAATTGACAATCTGTCACAAAATGACCCGGCGATAACCCCACGGTTCAACGCTAGGTGCAACGCTAGGGGCACATCGGCAACGCACATCGGCAAACCTTGCCCGTTCTCTAGCTCCGCGCGTATACGTGGCGCGCATTGTTTCCCTTCAGTGGGACGATAGGTCAATCCGCGGCAACATTCTTAAACTTTCTTTCTCAATAATTTCAGCATGTTAGCATAAAAATGCACCTCATCTGTCGTTTTTTTCAATCATCCCACTTGCGGGACAATCCCACTTGTGAGACAAAGGGCCATCGAACGAGACGGCAACGCCAACTGGTTCGAGGCCGGGGACAAACCCTCGGCGCACGGCAAGGCCACCCTGGCCTTCGACCTTACAGCGGAACCAAAGGTCAGACTGGCGCGGAGCCGGGAGACAGCGCTTAACCGGGATGGTTGCGAGATAAGAGCCTAGAGCGAAAGCTGAAGAACTAGGTGGACCGTAACCAACGCAGTGGCAAGGCCGAAAGGCTGAACCGGGCGGCGCGACAAGTTTGACCTTGTCTATCCACTGTAGGGACAATCCCATTAGTGCAGCGGATTGACAAGCTCACACAAACCACGGGTTTCCATCATGTATCGCGGAACGCTTATCCGTAGTGGCGGCAACGCCAAGACAATCAAGGGTGACAAGGCCGGCGAGTACGAAACAGCCATCATGTACCTTGCGCCGGCTGCACAATCGGGCATGGGCAACGTGTGCCCTATGGCTGCCACGGCAGGCTGTGAAATGGGCTGCCTCTCAAAGGCTGGCCGCGCTGCCATCTTCAATTCCATCGTCAACGCTCGGATCGCCAAGACTCGGCGCTATTTCAGCAACCGGGCGGCGTTCATGGCCGAACTGGTCAAGGACATTGAAGCCTTCGTTCGCTACTGCGAGCGCAAGGGCGTCAAGCCAGCGGTGCGGCTGAACGGTACCAGCGACATTCAATGGGAAGTAGCGCACCCCTGCGTTCGCTACATCAAGCCTAAGCATCCCCAACAGGAACGCGAGGCGCACTACGCGTCCATCTTCCACGCGTTCCCCGAGGTGCAATTCTACGATTACACCAAGGTTTACAAGCGGGCTTACCGCTCGCTGCCGGCCAACTACAGCCTGACACTGTCCTATTCGGAGGCAAATTTTGCCTACCGTGATGCGGTGGTGAAGACTGCAGTCGAGACCGGCGCCAACATCGCCGTGGTCTACCGGAACAAGGCAACCCGAAACAACGTCATGCCGTCCGGTGACGCCTTCGGCAACATTGAGACAGGCTTCCGTCTCTACCGCGAGGTGATCGACGGCGACGAAACCGACATGCGCTTCAGCGATCCTCGCGGGGTCATCGTCGGGCTCTACGCCAAGGGACCGGCCAAGCGCGACACCTCGGGCTTTGTCGTGGGCTAACCTCTCCACTCTCGCAACAGTTCCCTGAGCGCATCGGTTGGCAGCCTCCAGTTGCTGGCCGGTGCCGCTCTTGGTCACCCTCGAAAGGAATCATCATGGAAATCGCAATCGCTGCCGTCCTTTGGTCGGTCATCGTGGGCTTCTGCTTCGTCGCGTTCGTCGCTGAGGTGCGGTCATGAATGACGCCACTTGTGAAGCCGCCATGTGCCTCTGGGAGGCCATGCTCGAAGTCCGCATGAAGGAAGGCACCTCGCAAGCCGCTTGGGCCGCGCCGATCTTCGCCCGGTGGGACCAATGGGGCACATGTGAAATGCGCCACGACTGCATCGCCCTCGCCCCTATCGCTGAGCGCGTTTGGGTGGCCGTTCGTGAGACCGGCGAGGAGGACGATCTGGTCCCCTTCGATTGGGAGTTCATCCCGGCCTTCCTGCGCCGCGTGAAGTTCACCGACGCGCACTGCAGCTATGCCTTCGAGACCATCGACGAGGCCGCAATGGTTGCCGATCTTCTCAGCGTCAAGGTGCCCAACCAATGAGCAAATACGTTTGCCAGAAGCTCGATGCTCACACCGAGCGCGGGAACAAGTGGGCGCTCAAGGTCGAACACAACAACGGCGCGTCCTGCCTCCTCGGCTTCCACCGAACACGCAAGGCCTGCGTCACGGTCGCCCGGCTGCTTGCCGGCTGGAGTGGCAAGGTCGTGGTTCGCGACAAGCCCGTCAGGGTCACCGCGTGGAGGATCGAGGCGCCTTCCGGGCCATCACTGCCACACCTCTAGTGAACCAGATTTCCTCGACTTCCCTCGCGGCCTCGCGGGGAGTGTCTTCGAACCCGCCGTGGCTGAAGCCTGTGTCCCCGATCATGGCATTCATCGTCCAGAACCAGCGGCGACCCTGCGGGCCACCAGCCATTTTGTAGATGCGGCCTACTCCCTGCTCCTCGGCAAAGGCCGAGAAGTCGTCGGGATGATCATCCCACGTCCGCTTCCACCTCAACTTCAACTCGATCTCGCTCATGCCAGGACAAATAGTGCCTGACGTGAACGGAACAAGAACAGGAGACATCATGCACACCATCAATGAGCAGTTCCACACCGAGGGCCGCGCCTTCACGTTCATGAGGGAATACATCGCCAAATACCGACCAGCCGTCTTCGGCACCCGCCTGTCGAAGCGCCGCTCCCGCTGCGGCCAGTATTGGGAGGTGGTCGGCTCCCGCTTCGCCATCAACTGATGAACCAGCCCATCCTCTTCATCGACGGCGAGACCGCCGTGATGCTCGCCCATCAGCAGGGACTTCGGGCCGTCTACCTCAACCCAAAGATGGCACATTCCTTGCGTTGCAACCTTCAGCAATTTTCAAAGGCAGACACCATGTTCAAGCTCAAGAATGAATACTTCAAAGGCCAGCGCATCCGCATCATCAACCCGGCTTGGGCCGACCATACCGACGGCTTCGCCACGGGGAACATCGTGACCGTCACCGAGCCTGTTCACCACGAGATCGGGGTGGTGGAAGCGGTCAACGACGCAGGTACCGCTGGCATCCTTTACAGCGATGAGTTCGAGGTGGTCGACGCTAAGGAGCCCAGCGCACCGATGACCAAGTCAGTCCTCGATCTGCTGCGTCGCAAGGGTGCGATCACGTCGCTGGAGGCTCAGGGCGTCCTGCGCTGCCGCCAGTTACCGGCCCGCATCCTCGAACTGAAACGCCTGGGTCACAGGATCGTGACCGAGCTGAAGTTCGACCCAACCGGACAGAAGTACGCTCGGTACCATCTGCAGCGCCCGTGATCCTTAGCCTGACCAGTGCTGGTCTAGGGACCCTTGTCTGTCGGATTAAGCCACTCTCGGGTCTCCCGGTTTTTCAAATCAAATCGGTATAGGGAAAAGGCGAGCACCGCTGGAAACCCGATGGCGCCGACAACAAACAGCGCGATGAGGCCAAACCAGTGGTAGGCCAGAACCCCAACGAAGCAGAGGGTCATGCCTACAATGAAACTACTAACAGGCGCGGGCGTCATGTCTGGGTTGTAGCAGAGCTTTGGTCAGCGGTCATCGGGGCGGCCAGAACACAAGGTCGTCCTAATGTACCCTCGCCGTCGCGGTTCGGAGACCCCAGATTGAACCTTTTGGTTCGAAAGGGATCGTCATGCCAAACCTTACCGCGAAAGAGAGAAAGAGGCGCGTGCCCGTCATCGAGTTAATCCTCGGGGTGAACTCACAGTTGACGGCTCTGGGTGAAAGCCGGGACATGCTTATCGTCCTTATGGCTATCCGCCTCGGGAATTATCAAAACAGGCCGATGGACGTGACGGCGCTCGCTGCTGCGACGAGCCTGCCACGAACCACTGTGATCCGTCACATCAAGGCTCTGGAGGAGCTGGATAGGATCAAGGTGGTGAACGCCGGTCGACGGGCAATCCCGATTCTCATTGGCACTGACAGCCCACTGGTTAAGGGCTTCTACAAGGGGCTGGAGAAGCTCGTTCTTCAAGCATCAGCTAACCTGTCCAAACTGGACAGTTCACCGATAGACACAAATCGTAAAGAAATGTTAGTCGCCCGCCAGCCGTCCCGCAAACGGGATAGAGGCCAACTCAGGGAATAGTTATCATGCTACAGACGTTCGAGGCGATCCTCGTTCAGCTTACCCGTATTGCGAATGCTTTAGAGAATGTTGGAGGGTCCGCGTTGGGGGTCGGCGCGGCAGTACCCAGCAACCCCTACACCAGCCCTGACGTGCCTGCCGGCTACGACACGGTGCTGAACTATCTTGCAAGGACTAACCCGGAAGCTCTTGATTTAATGGGCGATCCGGTTGCCGACACACAGCGCGATGGCTTCTGGTTGAAACACCAGGCCAGCCGCCGCGACATTCAGATTACCTCGGTCGAGGCCCCAGCTCCGTTGAAGGAAGTGGGTATCGAGATGGTCAATGCATACCCAATCGAACTGCTGCGGGAACGTCTCGGGGACTAAGAGATGCAACGCAGGGAGGCATTCGGGGGACCTTCCCTAACGTGGGATGGTCCCCTTATTGCAAAGGGTGCGGCTCAGGAGTAATCAACACCACGCAACACCATGTGGAGGGACTACCAATGAACACCTTTGCCGGTCGTCAGACCGAGAATAAGACCGCGCGTCGACTGCTCTCCTTCATTGAGGAGTTCGGCAAACTCGACCCGGAAATGCAAATCCAACAGATCGCCGTCTTCCTGCACGTCATGGGCAAGCCGGGGGTCACTATGCGGGAACTGGAACAGCTTACGGGGCTAAGCTCGTCGTCAGTCAGCCGCAACGTGTCGGCCCTGTCCAAGACACACCGTAAGGGACAGCCAGGACACGACCTTCTCGCAACCGTCGAGGACCCGATGGACCGGCGCATTAAGCGCATCAGCCCTACGTCGAAAGGCACCAAGGTCTTCAACACACTCATCAGCATTCTGGGGAGCTAACATCATGGCGGTCACCAAGCGTGGCAGCGGCTATCAGGCCGAGTTCGTTGTCGGGGGCAAGCGCTTCCGCCAACAGTTCGACAGCGAGGCGGCAGCGGAGAAGTGGGAGTTCGAGACCCGCGCTGCCTTGAAGGCCGGCAAGGTGCTGCCCGAGGGGCCATCCAAGTCGACCGGTGGCAAGGACGTGGGCACCCTGGGGGAGGTTCTGCGCTCGGCCACCAAGTTCCGCTGGACCAACCATGACGGTTGCGTCGGTCAGGTCAGGAACGCCACGACGTTCGTCAAGTGGGCCGGCGAGAAGACCAGCCCTGCGGAAGCCCTCACCACCGGCAACGTGCTGGAGTTCGTCGAGCATCTGATGGACGAGCGCAAGGTCGCCAACCAGACGATTAACCGCTACCTGTCCGCGATCTCTGTCCTCGCCAAGCAGGCCGGTGTGGCCAAGCCCGATCTGCCCTGGCAGAAGGGCAAGAAGGGCCGGCTGCGGTTCTTCACCGAGGAGGAAGTGGCGCTGGTCATCCAGACCCTCACCCTGTGGGGCAAGGATCGCATCCGCGACCTGTTCATCTTCCTCGTCGACACGGGAGCCCGACCGTACTCCGAAGCGACCGCCTTCCGGTGGCTCGATCTGCGCGGCAACGTGGTGACCTTCGAGCTGACCAAGAACGATCTGCCGAGGAGCATCCCGCTCACCAAGCGCGCCCTCGAAGCGGTCGAGCGTCAGCGACCCTACACCGGCCACCTGTCGGGGCCATTCTCCGACATCGGCAAGTGGGAGGTCATTGAGGTGTGGCGCAACATCCGCGAACACATCCCGGGGCTGTCCGACACCGTCGTCTACACCACGCGGCACACATGCTGCTCGTGGCAGATCATCCGTGGGATAGACATCCGTCGCGTCCAAATCTGGATGGGCCACAAGTCGATCCAGACCACCCTGAACTACGCCCACCTTGCGCCCAACCATCTGCTCGACAACCTCACCGCGCTCGAAGGTGGCGCGGCTCCGAGGCTCGTGGTAGTGAACGGCAAATCCTAAGTCGACCGTGTGGGAAACCATGTGGGAGAGCGGTGGGATTTCCCCACAATGTGGGAGGTGGGCGTGGCGGAACTGGTATACGCAGCAGACTTAAAATCTGCCGGTGTTTCAAGCACTTACGGGTTCAAATCCCGTCGCCCACACCAAGCTGCGCACCGGACTTAAAATCCCTCGATCTCTGATCGTACGGGTTCGATTCCCGTCGTCCGCACCAGATTTGGTCTCGTTTGATAGTCTCCGTAACTGGAGACCGGGCGCTCGACCCAGTTCTGGCCCCCTCACACCCCAATCGGGTTCAGCTTCAAATGCTGGATCAGCATAATGGTCTTGGCGTCGATAATCCTACCGTCGTGGATGCCGGCCAGCGCCTCGTCGAGCGGCATTTCGAGAACCTCGATGTCCTCGCCTTCGTCATGCGCGCCGCCGCCGTCGGAAATGCGGTCGGCGGGCGAGTAGCGGGCGACGAAGAACCAGAGCCGCTCAGTGACGCTGCCGGGGCTCATATAGGGCGAAAACAACCGCTGCACGTCCTTCAGGCGGTAGCCGAGTTCCTCCTCGGCCTCCTTGCGGATGCAGGTTTCGGGATCGTCTTCGTCGAGCAGGCCGGCACAGGCCTCGATCAGCGGCTCCTTGTGGCCGGTGACATAGGCCGGATAGCGGAACTGCCGCACCAGAAGCACCGTCGACCGCTCCGGATCGAAAGGCAGGATCACCGCGCCGTCGCCGCGATCGTAGGTTTGGCGGGTATGCGTTTCCCATCTCCCGTCGCGCCGGCGATAGTCGAAGACGGTCTTTTTCAGAACCGCCCATTCGTCGGAAAGGACTTCCTCAGAGCGGATGCGAATGCGATCTTCCATGGTGGACTCCCTGCTGCCGCGGCAAGGCGTAGCCGCGAACGGCCGTTCGTGCAATCGGGCCACCAATTGGTCCAGAGACCGGTTCACCGTCTCGTGTCTGGCGCTGGCACAATCGGCTGCATAAATAGCGGCAACCCTTTCCGGAGTTTTTTATGACCTCATCGCTTTTCCAGCCGATCACCCTCGACGGCCTGACCTTCCCCAACCGCATCGCGGTCGCGCCGATGTGCCAGTATTCGGCCGAGGATGGCTCGGCCAGCGATTGGCACCTCTATCACTGGATGAACCTGGCGATGTCGGGTGCCGGCATGGTCACCGTCGAGATGACCGATGTCGAACGGCGCGGCCGCATCTCGCATGGCTGTCTCGGCCTCTATTCCGAGGACAACGAGGCGGCGGCGCGACGCACGCTGGATGCAGCCAAGCGCGTCGCCGCGCCGGGCACGAAATTCGGCACGCAGCTTGCCCATGCCGGCCGCAAGGCCTCCAACCGGAAACCCTGGGAGGGCGGCGGCCCGCTGCATGCCGATCAGGACCCATGGCCGATCGTGTCGGCCTCGGCGATCGCCTACGACACCGGCTGGCAGGTGCCGCGGGCGCTGGAGGACGACGAGATCCTGCAAATCATCGAACGCTTCGCCGACGCGGCACGGCGGGCCGAGCGCGCCGGCTTCGACTTCATCGAGTTGCATGCCGCGCATGGCTATCTGATCTTCCAGTTCCTGTCGCCGCTGTCCAACCGGCGCACCGACCGCTGGGGCGGCTCTCTGGAAAACCGCATGCGTTTCGCCGTCGAGATCGCCAAGGCGGTGAAGAAGGCGGTGCCCAGGCTGATGCTGGGCGCGCGTCTGTCAATCAAGGAATGGGTCGATGGCGGCTTCGAGGTCGAGGATGCGATCGAAGTGGCAAAAGCGCTGAAGGAAGTCGGCGTCGCCTATCTCTGCTGCTCGAGCGGCGGCAATTCGCCGTTGCAGAAGCTGCCGTCCGGACCCGGCTACCAGGTTCATCTGGCCGAAGCGGTGCGCAAGGGCGCCGGCATCGCGACGCGGGCCGTGGGCCTGATCGACGATCCGAAACAGGCCGAGGCGATCGTCGCCGACGGGCGCGCCGACATGGTGGCGCTGGCGCGCGCCTTCCTTGCCGATCCGCGCTGGGGCTGGCGCGCCGCGGCCACCTTCGGCGAAAAAATCCACCCGGCGCCGCAGCTTGCCCGCTCGGTGACGACGATGCAGCATTGGATGAAGGCGGCGAACTGACGGGGCGGGTTCTCACCTCGCTGGACAGGGAACCATAGCTTCGCTTTGATCCTCTGCCGGTGTAGAGTGGCGAGGGCCGCGGCTGGGCGCGGCAGGTTGGGGGAGCAGAGACATGTCGTTCAGGGGGATTTCCATTGCGGCTGTTGCCGCGGTTTTGGCCGGGCTGTCGTTTGCCACATCGACGCCGGCCGGGGCGCAATATTGCGAAGGCACGGTGCACGGTCTTTCCAGGCACTACAATCTGGCAACGGGAAGCGGCTTTCTCGCCGTTCGGGCCCGGCCGAACTCGTCGTCGCGCATGATCGGGCAATTGTTCAACGGCGACCAAACCGAGATCTTTGACCGTCGCGGAAACTGGTACCAGGTCGATTTCGGCGGCCGCGCCGGCTGGGCGAATGCGCGCTGGCTGCGCAACGACTGCGGCTATTGAGGTATTTTCGCCTGAGCTAAAATAGCTGTTGCAACCAAATCGGCCGCTCCGCGTTGGCGGCGATGATGGACAGCAAGCCATTTGAAAAGCCGGTCGTGGTCGAACTCGGCCATGTCGGTAAATATCGGCATATCCGCAGCGCCCAGGAGGCGGCGGAGTGCCTGATGACGGTCTGGCCACTCAATCGCGGGCCGCGTCATCGTGATGCCCTCGACACTTGCCTAAAAGTGCTGGAAGGTTATCGTTCGACGGCCGATGCACGCCGGGCACTGATCGAAGCCGCCAGGGAATCGGACGTGCTGGTTACGGACGACAGGCTGCCAAACGACAGACTGGCCGACGATAGGCTGCATTGAGGCAACGGGCTTTCAACCGGAGGGTTTCATGGCGAAACTGACCTACAAGATCGTCGAGCATGACGGAGGCTGGGCCTACAAGGTCGGCTCGACATTCTCCGAAACGTTCCCCACCCATCAGGACGCGTTGCGCGCCGCCGAGATCGCTTCGGCCGAACAGCAGGTCGCCGGCAACACCGATGGCATCCAGTACGAGGACGCCGACGGCAAATGGCACGACGAGCTCGCCGATGGCCGCGACCGGCCGCAGACCGAGGTTTCGGATTAGGGTGTGTCGATATCCAGGTGATGCCGGGCTGCTTTACAGGTCGGTTTGGTAGCGCTACCGTCTGACATCGCGCGTGACCGGGGAGGAGCCTGGGCGCTGTCGCGGGCCAGGCAAGAAAGCGGTTTCCTTCGAAGTCGTTGCAGGAATCAGTCGGGAGGAGATCGATGGCGTCTGTCGCAATCGGCGATGTCTACAAATCATTTGGGACCGTCGAGGTCCTGCACGGGGTCAGCGTCGATATAAACGACGGCGAGTTCGTCACGTTGGTCGGTCCTTCGGGTTGCGGAAAGTCGACCCTGCTCAGGATGATCGCCGGCCTGGAAAAGATCTCGCGCGGCCAGATCGCGATCGGCAAACGTATCGTCAACAACGTTGCGCCAAAAGAGCGCGACGTCGCCATGGTTTTCCAGAACTATGCGCTCTACCCGCATATGACGGTCGCCGAGAACATGGCGTTCTCGCTGATGCTCAAGGGCGTTCCCAAGACGGAGAGCGATGCCGGCGTGCGGCGCGCGGCCGAAATCCTGGGACTGGTGCCGCTGCTCGACCGGTATCCGCGCCAGCTTTCCGGCGGCCAGCGCCAGCGCGTCGCCATGGGCCGCGCGATCGTGCGCGATCCGCAGGTCTTCCTGTTCGACGAGCCGCTCTCCAATCTCGATGCCAAGCTCCGGGTGCAGATGCGCGCCGAGATCAAGGAACTGCACCAGCGCCTGAAGACGACGACGGTTTACGTCACCCACGACCAGATCGAGGCGATGACCATGGCCGACAAGATCGTCGTCATGCACGACGGCATCGTCGAGCAGATCGGGCCGCCGCTCGAACTCTACGACCGGCCGAACAATCTTTTTGTCGCCAGCTTCATCGGCTCGCCCGCCATGAACATGCTGAGGGGCGAGATCGTAAGCGACGGCTCGCCGTCGTTTCGCGGCGCCGGAGGGATTTCGGTCCCGTTGGCCTCGGCACTTTCCATCGGCAATGGTGAGCCGGTCGTGCTGGGGATACGGCCCGAGCATTTGCGGCTATCCGACAATCAGGGCATTCCGGTCACTGTCGTGGTGGTCGAGCCGACAGGGTCCGAAGTGCAGCTCATCGGCCGAACCGCCGGCGGCGAGGAGATCGTCGCCAATTTCCGGGAACGGCATTCCTTCACGCCGGGCGAAACCATCTGGCTTACGGCCGAGCCTGGCCTCATCCATCTCTTTCACGGCAAAACCGGACAGCGGTTCGAAACACCCATCAAGCAGTAGGACGGCACGGACAATAAGCAGGAGGAAGCGAGCATGAAATTCACCAGACGCGACGTGATCCGCACCACCGCCGGCGTTGCGGCGGGAGCCTTGGGAAGC
The DNA here is from genome assembly GCF_040317575.1 of Mesorhizobium sp. M1423. Taxonomy (NCBI): domain Bacteria; kingdom Pseudomonadati; phylum Pseudomonadota; class Alphaproteobacteria; order Hyphomicrobiales; family Phyllobacteriaceae; genus Mesorhizobium; species Mesorhizobium sp. M1423. Next base: position 12,354 of record NZ_JAMYKU010000032.1, on the reverse strand, counting down.
CGGCTCATCGGCTCTCCCGCCTTTGCCCAGGAGGGGTTGAAATACAAGCCCGAGGACGGCGCCAAGCTCAGGCTGCTGCGCTGGTCGCCTTTCGTGCAGGGCGACGAGGATCAATGGCTGGCCAACACCAAGCGCTTCACCGAAGCGACCGGCGTCGAGGTCCGCGTCGACAAGGAAAGCTGGGAGGACATCCGCCCCAAGGCAGCGGTCGCCGCCAATGTCGGCTCCGGCCCGGACCTGATGTTGGTCTGGTTCGACGACCCGCATCAATATCCCGACAAGCTGCATGACGTGACGGAACTGGGCGAATATCTCGGCTCGAAATATGGCGGCTGGCACGATGGACCGAAGCAATATGCGACACGGCAGGGCAAATTCCTCGGCCTGCCGCTGGCCACCATCGGCAATGCCATCGTCTATCGTGAAAGCTGGGTGAAGGAGGCCGGCTTCTCCGAATTTCCGAAGGACACGGCAGGCCTGCTCGAGCTTTGCAAGGCATTGCAGGCGAAGGGGCACCCGGCCGGCTTCACGCATGGCCACGGCGTCGGCGACGGCAACAACTACGCCCACTGGCTGCTGTGGAGCCATGGCGGCCAGATGGTCGACGAGAGCGGCAAGGTGACGATCAACAGCCCCGAGACGCTGAAGGCGATCGAATACGCGCAACAGCTCTACAAGACCTTCATTCCCGGTACCGAAAGCTGGCTCGACGTCAACAACAACCGCGCCTACCTGGCCGGCGAATTGAGCGTGATCGCCAATGGCATTTCCGCCTACAACACCGCCAAGATCAACAAGGACAAGGATCCGAAACTGACCGAAATCGCCAAGGACACGCGCACGACCAACCTGCCGATCGGTCCTGTCGGGAAATCCGTCGAGCTGTTCCAGGTGACCACGGCCGTGATCTTCGACTACACGCCCTACCCCAATGCGGCCAAAGCCTATCTGCAGTTCATGTTCGAGGAACAGCAAATGTCGCAGTGGATCACGTCCTCGGCGGGCTATTGCTGCCAGACGCTCAAAGCCTTCGACAACAACCCGGTGTGGACGGCCGATCCGAACAATGCCGCCTACGCCAAGGCCTCGGCGACGCTGCGGCCCAACGGCTATGCCGGCCCGCTCGGCTATGCTTCGGCGGCGACCATGGCCGACTATGTGCTGGTCGACATGTTCGCCAAGGCGGTGACAGGCCAGGCGACGCCGCAAGAAGCGATGGCAGAAGCCGAGAAGCGCGCAAACCGCTACTATCGCGTTTGAGCGGATTCAGCCGGGCAGCCATGCTGCCCGGCTTCGAATCGCGCATGGCCGCCTGGCCGATCAATGAGACTTAGAGGAGCCGACCCATGGCCGTGACCTCCGCTGCCGCTCAGCCACCCCGGTCGACGCTGTCGCGCATTTTGACGTTCGTGTCTGAAAGTCATAACGCGCTTGGCTTCGGCTTCATGCTGCCGGCGGCGGCGCTGCTGCTGGTCTTCCTAACCTATCCGCTCGGGCTCGGCGTCTGGCTCGGCTTCACCGATGCCCGCATCGGCCGCCCCGGCATCTTCATCGGCATCGAGAACTACGAATATCTGTGGGATGACGCCGTCTTCTGGCTCTCCGTCTTCAACACCTTGCTCTACACGATCAGCGCCTCGATCCTGAAGTTTGCGCTAGGCCTCTGGCTGGCGCTTATCCTCAACCAGAACCTGCCGTTCAAGTCGTTCTTCCGCGCGATCGTCCTGCTGCCCTGGGTGGTGCCGACGGTGCTGTCGGCCATCGCCTTCTGGTGGATCTACGATTCGCAGTTCTCGATCCTGTCCTGGGCGCTTATGGAAATGGGCCTGATCGACCATCGCATCAACTTCCTCGGCGATCCGGAGAATGCGCGCGCTTCGGTCATCGCCGCCAATGTCTGGCGCGGCATTCCTTTCGTGGCGATCACGCTGCTTGCCGGCCTGCAGACGATTCCGCAGTCGCTCTACGAGGCCGCCACGCTCGACGGCGCCAGCCGCTGGCAATTGTTCCGCTATGTGACGCTGCCGCTGCTGACGCCGATCATCGCCATAACCATGACGTTTTCGGTGCTGTTCACCTTCACCGATTTCCAGCTGATCTATGTGCTGACGCGCGGCGGGCCGGTGAACGCCACCCATCTGATGGCGACGCTGTCGTTCCAGCGCGGCATTTCCGGAGGCCAGCTTGGCGAAGGCGCCGCGATCGCAGTCGCCATGATCCCGTTCCTGCTGGCGGCGATCCTGTTCAGCTACTTTGGCCTGCAACGCCGCAAATGGCAGCAGGGCGGCGGAGATTGACATGACCGCGATCGAAACGAGCAAACGCCCCGAACTCGACGAAGGCGGCATGGGCTACCTGCAGAGTGTGCCGCGCCGCGTGGTGACGGTTTACCTGCCGTTGCTGATATTCGTCATCGTGCTGTTGTTTCCGTTCTACTGGATGACGATCACGGCGGTTAAGCCCAACCTCGAGATGACCGACTACGCCAATTTCAATCCATTCTGGGTGGTGCATCCGACGCTCGAGCATATCCGCTATCTTCTCTTCGAGACGTCCTATCCGGGCTGGCTGCTCAACACGATCATCATCTCGACCGCCGCCACTTTCCTGTCGCTGCTGGCAGCAGTGTTCGCTGCCTATGCGATCGAACGCTTGCGGTTCTCCGGGGCGCGGCAGGTCGGCCTCGCGGTGTTCCTGGCCTATCTCGTGCCGCCGTCGATCCTGTTCATTCCGCTGTCGGTGATGGTGTTCAACCTTGGGCTTTACGACACGCCCTTCGCGCTCATCCTCACCTATCCGACCTTCCTGATCCCGTTCTGCACATGGCTGCTGATGGGTTACTTCCGCTCGATCCCGTTCGAGCTGGAGGAATGCGCGCTGATCGACGGGGCGAGCCGCTGGCAGATCCTCACCAAGATCGTGCTGCCGCTGTCGGTGCCGGGCCTGATTTCCGCGGGCATCTTCGCATTCACGCTGTCATGGAACGAGTTCATCTACGCCTTGACCTTCATCCAGTCGTCCGAAAACAAGACTGTGCCGGTCGGCGTGCTCACCGAACTGGTGCGCTCGGACGTCTATGAATGGGGGGCGCTGATGGCGGGAGCGCTGATCGGCTCGCTGCCGGTGGTGGTGCTCTATTCGTTCTTTGTCGAGCACTATGTTTCCTCGATGACCGGAGCCGTGAAGGAATAGGTTCGGAGGTATTCCCGGCGGCCGGGATGTCCCGAGGCACCCTGCCGGCCGAGGCTGCGGCGGGTTGCACACCTTTGCGTGAGGTTCCGGGAGCGTGTCAGCTGCTGGTGTCGGACTTCGGCGCAAATGCGCGGTCGGCAATGCGTTCGATGAAAGCGACGACCCGTTCCGGCCCGACGAATTGTGGCATATGGCCAAGCCCCTCGACCGGCTCGAAATCGAGCCCGCTGATCTTTTCCATCAGCGGCCAGCCATGGATATCGATGCCCAGCACGACGTCGGAAGCACCAAACAGAATGCCAGCCGGCATGGTGATCTCGCGATAGCGTTGCTCGATACGGCCAAGGTCGTGCTCGATGGCCACGACATCGGTCGACGTTGCATAGAAATGACTTGGCCTGAGCCCGCACCAGCCGCCGCCCTCGACCATATAGTCGGCCGGCGTCGCCTGCGGCGCGAAGATGAAGGCCAGCGTGCGTTCTGCGTATCTGAGAGCCGCCGGGATCGCCACCGTGTGAGCCATGATCCGGCGCCGCAGCGGCGACTGAATGTATAGCGGGCCGAACTTCTCGCGCGCGTCCGGCTCCAGATGGGTCAGCGGCGCCAGCAAGGCGATACCGGAAACCGCCCCGGGATGCTCGACAGCCAGCGTCAGCGCGATGGCGCCACCCAGCGAGTGGCCGACGATCAGCGGCTTTTGCAGTCCAAGCGCCTCGATAAAATGCCGCACGATCTCGGCCTGCTCGGGTAGCCGCCCGCTGGCGCCCCTGGCCCGCACCGAATAGCCGGAACCCGGACGGTCGAGCGCGATCAGCCGATAGTTCGGGCCGAACCGTCCGAACAGCGTGTGGCGGAATTGATGAAGCTGCGCGCCAAGGCCGTGCAGGAAGACGATCGGCCGCCCCTCGCCCATCTCGAAATAATGGATGCGATTGCCGTCGATCTCGATGAATTTACCGCTGGCCGGCACCAGCCTTTCGGCTTTCGCCGCAATCCGCAGCGTCGCCAGCACAGGATAAGCTGCCACGACGAGCGCCAGCAGAAACAGCGCGCCGGGCAGCCATAGAAGAATCGATACCGGCATGTTCTTGCTCATGGCCCAAACCGGCGCAGCATCACCCGCCGAAGGTTCCACTGCAAGGGAGGTGGCACAGGTGGATCCGTCGTTTGGCGGCATTGCCGCCGGCCGTTCGCCGCGCTATCTCAGGCGACCCGTTGCCGGAGCCTGCCATGACCGAAATCGTCACCGCCGCCATGCTCGTCATCGGCGACGAGATTCTGTCCGGCCGCACCAAGGACAAGAACATCGGCCACCTCGCCGACATCATGACGGCGATCGGCATCGACCTGAAGGAAGTGCGCATCGTTGCGGACGAGGAAGACGAGATCGTCGCTGCGGTGAATGCGCTGCGCACCCGCTACAGCTATGTCTTCACCACCGGCGGCATCGGCCCGACGCATGACGACATCACCGCCGATTCCATCGCCAAGGCCTTCGGCGTGCCGTGCGAATACGACGCCAGGGCCTACGCCCTGCTGGAGGCAAGCTATGCTGCCCGCGGCATCGAATACACCGAAGCGCGCAAGCGCATGGCGCGGATGCCGCGCGGGGCAGACCACATCGACAACCCGGTGTCGGTTGCGCCGGGCTTTCGCATCGGCAACGTCCATGTCATGGCCGGCGTGCCGGCGATTTTCCAGGCGATGCTCGACAATGTCGTGCCGACATTGCGGGCCGGCACCAAAATGCTCTCGGCAACCGTGGAATGTCCGTTCGGCGAAGGCCTAATCGGCGGGCCGCTGGGCGACATCCAGAAGGCGCATCCGGATACGATCATTGGCTCCTACCCGAAATATGGCGACGGCAAATTCTGGACCGAACTGGTGGTGCGTGCCCGCAGCCAGCAGGCGCTGGACTCCGCACGCGCCGACGTAGAGGCTATGGTGGCGGGCCTGACCAAGGCAAGCAAGGTGGGCTGATCGGCAGGCGTGACGGAACCAAGCATCGCGCCGTGACGTTTGTCACGAGTGGGATCGCCGAAAAACTGAGGGATTGCCCATGCGCTTCAAGACCATTGTCGCCATATTGCAGAATGAACAGGACGCCGAGCGCGTTCTCGACTGCGCGATCCCGCTGGCCAGCCGGTTCCAGAGCCATCTGATCGGCATTCATGCCGAGGCGCTGCCCGTGCCCTACACCTCGGCCACCGGCTTTCCGGACACCGAGTTCCTGCAGGTTTCGGCCGACATGAACCGGGAGCGCGCCGAGAAGTTGCAGGCCGCCTTTCACAAACGCGTCGAGAATTCCGGCCTGTCGTTCGAGTGGCGCAGCCTCGAGAGTTTTTCCGGCGACAGTGCGCTGACCGGTATCTCGACCGTTCGCACCGCGGATCTGATCATCGCCGCGCAGCGCGAATCGAGCGGCGATCCGAGCGCCGACGTCGACACGCTGGTCTACGATGCCGGCCGGCCGGTGCTGGTGGTGCCGCATTCGGGTCCGCTGGTCACCAGCTTCAAGCACGTGCTGCTCGCCTGGAACGGCAGCAAGGAGGCCGCACGCGCGGCCTTCGATGCCCTGCCCTTCATCATCGAGGCCGAGAAGACGGACATCGTCGTCATCGACCCGCCGGATACGCTCGAAGAGGCGCCGGAAACGGCCGGCGCCGAGATCGCCGCCTCGCTGTCCAGGCACGGCGCGACCGTCAGCGTCTCGGTGCTGAGGTCCGGCGGCGCCTCGGTCGACGACATCATCCAGACCAGGGTCGCCGAATCGGGCGCGGACCTGCTCGTGCTCGGCGCCTACAGCCATTCCTGGCTGCGCCAGCTGCTGTTCGGCGGGGTGACGCGAACGGTGCTGCGCACCGCGCCGGTGGCGGCTTTCCTGTCGCGGTAAGTTCATAGAGATCACGGGTTGGACAATCGCTTTGCCGTGCCCTTGCCAAGGCCAAGCCTTTCCAGTTAATTCCGCGCGCATTCCATAGTGTCTGCGCGCGATGCGCGCTTTGCGGAGTGCGCGAAAGATGTCCCTGCCCGAAAAAGCCTTCCCGGTCTCCTGGGACCAGTTCCACCGCGATGCACGCGCGCTCGCCTGGCGGCTTGCCGGCGCCAACAAGGGGCAATGGAAGGCAATCGTCTGCATCACGCGCGGCGGCTTGGTTCCGGCCGCCATCATTTCGCGCGAGCTCGGCATCCGCATCATCGAGACGGTCTGCGTTGCCTCCTATCACGATTATACCAGCCAGGGGCAGCTGCAGGTGCTGAAGGAGGTCACCCCAGCGCTGCTCGCCGATGACGGCGCCGGCGTGCTGATCATCGACGACCTCACCGACACCGGCAAGACGGCAGGAATCGTGCGCGCGATGATGCCCAAGGCTCATTTCGCCACCGTCTATGCCAAGCCGAAAGGCAGGCCGATGGTCGACACTTTCGTTACCGAGGTCAGCCAGGACACCTGGATCTATTTTCCCTGGGACATGGGCTTCACCTACCAAAAGCCGATCGCCGACGACCACGCCGGCTGATTCGCGGTAACGCCGCTTCCGTCGGAAGACAGCGTCGAGCACTCCTTGAAGGAGTGGCCCCGGCACACGATATTTCCTTAATCGACGCCCATTGGAGTGGTTAACCAGTCCACATGAAGTTTTTTACTTTTATTGCTTATGATTAGCCGTAAGATTCACGAGACGGCAAATGATTCTGGGAGCTGGGGCAAGCTTCTCCGATGTTGACGAGGCCAACGACGCACAACCATCTGGCCGAAAGAGTCCGGCGGCTCTTCGGCACGGCGCCGTGCCGCCTTCAGGTTGCAGCGCTGCCCTGGCGCGATAGCGGCGACAGCGTCGAAATCATGCTGATCACCAGCCGCGATACCGGCCGCTGGGTGCTTCCCAAGGGCTGGCCGGAAGCAAAGGAGCCGCTTTGCGAAGCAGCGGCGCGCGAGGCCGGCGAAGAGGCCGGGCTGCGCGGCACGATCTCGCATCATGAGGCCGGCCGCTATTTCTATGCCAAGGTGCTGGCGTCCGGCGAGGAAGTGCCCTGCGAGGTGCTGGTGTTTCCGCTGCACGTCGACAAGGTCGCCGACCGGTGGAAGGAAAAGCGGGCGCGCATCCGCAAATGGGTCAGCGCCGCCGAGGCGGTACGCATGGTCAACGAGCCTGACCTCTGTCAGATCATCGCCCATTTCGGTGCCGACCCGCATCGCTTCAACTGAGTCGGCACATGGCTTCCGAGTCGGCATGGTCTTCGCTGCGGCCAAGGGCCTTCGAGCGTCGGCACCAGGCTTGTGGCTGCAAAAACGGAAATCAGCGCGCTTCTGTCCCCGTTATCCACATATGTGACACACAAGATGTTGGGGTCATAAAAGCTACGCAAACGAATCCTTGACGGCGCAAAACGAGTCGCCTTTTATAGGCCATGCGCTCCTGTTGAGAGTGCGACCGGAAAAGTTTCGAGGCCGGTCTTTTTCCCGGAATATGTGCGTTTTGATCCGCATTCCCGCCTGTTTACGAGGCCGGCGAAGGCGTGGGATTTTGAAGCCTTGGGGGGCGAAAGGGGAGGATTGTCGGACTTGAATAAATTGTCTGTTAACACTATATTTAGTGTTTGCAGGTAGGTTCGACGCTAGATAATGTGAATTTCCCTCGACCGAGGGTGTTACAAAAAGTTTTCAGTTTTGAGGGACCCACAGGGTCCGTGAGCGCGTTGGACAGCGGCCTCGCAGGAGGTTCGACCGGCAGGGCGGCGGAGACTGTGAAGATGAGAGTCGGGGTTTTCGAACGCCGGCAGACAGCGGCCATGCGCGTTTCGTCAAGAGGGCAGAAATCCTCTGGGAAAAGCGCTATATGTAGACAAAAGGGACCGGACCAATGCGCATCGAGCGTCGTTTCACCAAGCCAGGGCAATCAGCTTACGCGGAGATCGAGTTCCGCAAGGCGCTTTCGGAGATCAAGAATCCGGATGGCTCGGTGGTGTTCCGCTTGGACAACATCGACGTGCCGGCGCAGTTCTCCCAGGTTGCCGCCGATATCCTGGCGCAGAAATATTTCCGCAAGGCGGGCGTTCCCGCACGGCTGAAGAAGGTCGAGGAGACGCAAGTCCCCTCCTTCCTGTGGCGCTCGGTCGCCGACGAGGCGGAACTGGCCAAGCTGCCGGAAGCCGAGCGCTACGGTTCCGAGACCGACGCCCGCCAGGTCTTCGACCGGCTTGCCGGCACCTGGACCTATTGGGGCTGGAAGGGCGGCTACTTCAAGTCGGAGGAAGACGCGCGCGCCTTCCGCGACGAGCTCGCCTATATGCTGACCACCCAGCGCGTCGCGCCGAATTCGCCGCAATGGTTCAACACCGGCCTGCACTGGGCCTATGGCATCGACGGCCCGAGCCAGGGCCATTTCTATGTCGACCCGTTCACCGGCAAGCTGACCAAGTCGAAGTCTTCCTACGAGCATCCGCAGCCGCATGCCTGCTTCATCCAGGGCGTGCAGGACGACCTCGTCAACGAGGGCGGCATCATGGATTTGTGGGTGCGTGAGGCGCGCCTGTTCAAATACGGCTCCGGCACCGGCTCCAACTTCTCGTTCCTGCGCGGCGAAGGCGAAAAGCTGTCGGGCGGCGGCCGCTCGTCGGGCCTGATGAGCTTCCTCAAGATCGGCGACCGCGCCGCCGGCGCCATCAAGTCGGGCGGCACGACGCGTCGCGCCGCGAAAATGGTTATCGTCGACGCCGATCATCCCGATATCGAGGAATTCATCGACTGGAAGGTCAATGAGGAGCAGAAGGTCGCCTCGCTGGTCACCGGCTCGAAGATCGTCAAGAAGCACCTCGAAGCGATCATGAAGGCCTGCATCAACTGCGAAGGCAATGGCGACGATTGCTTCGACCCGGCGGTCAACACCGCGCTGAAGCGCGAGATCAAGGCGGCCAAGAAGGACGCGGTGCCGGAGAACTACATCTACCGCGTCATCCAGTTCGCCAAGCAGGGCTACACCTCGATGTCGTTCAAGACCTACGACACCGATTGGGATTCGGACGCCTATCTCACCGTTTCCGGCCAGAACTCCAACAATTCGGTGTCGCTGAAGGACGATTTCCTGCGCGCCGTCGAGCAGGACGGCGACTGGCATCTCACCGCCCGCAAGGACGGGAAGGTGCTGAAAACGCTGAAGGCGCGCGATCTCTGGGAAAAGATCGGCTATGCCGCCTGGGCGTCGGCCGATCCGGGCCTGCATTTCAACACGACGATGAACGACTGGCACACCTGCGCCTCGGCCGGTGCGATCCGGGCGTCCAATCCGTGCTCGGAATATATGTTCCTCGACGACACCGCCTGCAATCTGGCCTCGATCAACCTTCTGCCCTATCGCAACGCCGACGGCACCATCGACATCGCCGCCTACGAGCACACGGTGCGGCTGTGGACCATGGTGCTGGAAATCTCCGTCATGATGGCGCAGTTCCCGTCGAAGGAGATCGCCAAGCTCTCGTACGAATACCGCACGCTCGGCCTCGGCTACGCCAATATCGGCGGCTTGCTGATGACCTCGGGCATTCCCTATGATTCCGACGAGGGCCGCGCCATCTGCGCCGCCCTCACCGCGATCATGACCGGGACGGCCTATGCCACCTCGGCTGAAATGGCCGCCGAGCTCGGCGCCTTCCCCGACTACGACCGCAATGCGCAGAACATGCTGCGCGTCATGCGCAACCACCGCCGCGCGGCCTATGGCGACAGGGACGGCTACGAGAAGCTCGCCGTCAACCCGGTGCCGCTGGTCGCCTCGGATCTCAAGCAGCAGGAGCTTGCCAACCATGCCAAGGCCGCCTGGGACCGCGCCATCGAGCTCGGCGAGGAGCATGGCTACCGCAACGCGCAGGCAACGGTGATCGCCCCGACCGGCACGATTGGCCTGGTGATGGATTGCGATACCACCGGCATCGAGCCCGACTTCGCGCTGGTAAAATTCAAGAAGCTCGCCGGCGGCGGCTATTTCAAGATCATCAACCGTGCGGTTCCGGAAGCGTTGCGCACGCTTGGCTATTCCGAGAGCCAGATCGCCGAGATCGAGGCCTATGCCGTCGGCCATGGCAATCTCAACCAGGCGCCTGCCATTAACCCCGGCTCGCTCAAGGCAAAAGGCTTCACCGACGACAAGATCGCGGCGCTCAATGCGGCGCTGAAGTCGGCCTTCGACATCAAGTTCGTCTTCAACCAGTGGACGCTGGGCGCCGAATGGGTGAAGGAGAATTTTGGCTTCACCGATGAGCAGCTCAACGATTTCTCGTTCGAGATGCTGCCGGCGCTTGGCTTTTCGAAGAAGGACATCGAGGCCGCCAACATCCATGTCTGCGGGGCGATGACGCTGGAAGGCGCGCCGTTCCTGAAGGCCGAGCACCTGCCGGTGTTCGACTGCGCCAGCCCGTGCGGCAAGATCGGCAAGCGTTCGCTGTCGATCAACAGCCACATCATGATGATGGCGGCGGCGCAGCCCTTCATCTCCGGCGCCATTTCCAAGACCATCAACATGCCGAACGACGCGACGGTGGAAGACGCCAAAGGTGCCTACATGCTGTCGTGGAAGCTGGCGCTGAAGGCCAACGCGCTCTATCGCGACGGCTCGAAGCTCTCGCAGCCGCTCAATGCCTCGCTGCTCGCCGATGGTGAAGAGGACGACGACGAAGCCGTCGAGCAGCTGATCGCGGCACCGGCCGCACAGCGCGCCGTTCAGGTGACCGAGAAGATCGTCGAGCGCGTCGTCGAGCGTCTCTACCGCGACCGCGAAAAACTGCCGAACCGCCGCAAGGGCTATACCCAGAAGGCGGTCGTCGGCGGCCACAAAGTCTATCTCAGGACCGGCGAGTTCGACGACGGCCGTATCGGCGAGATCTTCATCGACATGCACAAGGAAGGTGCCGCCTTCCGGGCGATGATGAACAACTTCGCCATCGCCATCTCGCTCGGCCTGCAATATGGCGTGCCGCTCGACGAATATGTCGAGGCCTTCACCTTCACCAAGTTCGAGCCGGCCGGCATGGTGCAGGGCAACGACGCCATCAAGAACGCCACGTCGATCCTCGACTACGTGTTCCGCGAACTTGCCGTCTCCTATCTCGGCCGCCACGACCTCGCCCATGTCGACCAGTCGGATTTCGACAAGACCGCACTCGGGCGTGGCATCAACGAAGGCAAGGCGACGCCCTTCTCCAAGGGTCTCACCCGCGGTGCCTCGCCGGTCAAGCTGGTGTCGGGCATGGGCGCCGAGCCCAAGGGTTTTGCCGGTTCGGGCTCCGGAATTCCGGCCCGTACTGCACCGACCGCCTTCTCCGGCTCCAACGTGCTGACGCTGAAGCCGGCAAGCGACGAAGCCATCGCCTACAAGCGCGACTATGAGGAACGCGCCAGGGAACCGGTCGAGGACATCGTCTACGCGGAAGCGTCCGACCCGACGGAGCTGTTCACCGACGAGGCGGCGAAAGAAGCAGCCGAAGCCAAAGCGCTCGCCGCCAACCGGCGCCAGCAATCATTGATGCAGGGCTACACCGGCAACGAATGCTCGGAATGCCACAATTTCACGATGGTGAGGAACGGGACTTGCGAGAAGTGCGACACTTGTGGGGCGACGAGCGGGTGTAGCTGAGGAAAGATGCCGCCTCGGCTCACGGTCCGCGAAGTCATTCGCTTGCTGGAGACCGATGGCTGGTATCTGATTGCAACTAAGGGCAGTCATCGCCAATATAAGCATGAAATCAAAGCCGGTCGCGTCACCGTGGCCGGCAAGCCGTCTGAAGAGGTTGCGCCAGGTACACTGAACAGCATCCTCAAACAGTCCGGTCTGAAGGAGCGATGACATGCGATACGCGGTGGTGATTGAAAAAGCCGGAAACAATTTTTCCGCCTATGTGCCGGATCTGCCCGGCTGCATCGCCACCGCTGCAACTGTGCCTGAAGTGGAAGCCGAAATCCGCGACGCAATACGCTTTCATATCGAAGGCCTGCGTGCCGATGGACTGGATGTGCCCAAAGGTGTCAGCTTGGCGGAATATGTAGAGGCGTAGAAGCTGCGTATTCCCTTCTCCCCTTGTGGGGCCTTTGCAGAGAAGGCGCATAGATATGCGATTTGAGGCATATATGCTTTTTTGAGCGTCGGAGAGCGCTGCTTGGCCGTTCAG
>NZ_JAMYKU010000031.1:0-75006 GCF_040317575.1 Mesorhizobium sp. M1423 | reverse complement strand
CACTCGTCATCTTTCACACAGCCGTCCTCGACTATGTTTCCGACCTTGGTGACAGAGAAGCTTTCGCCGAGCAGGCGATGCGTCTTTCTCCTTATTGGGTATCGAACGAGTTCCCTCGCGTCTTCCCGTCCATCGCCACACGCGCCGGAGCAAGCTGGCCGCCCGGCCGCTTCCTCCTATCTGCGAACGGCTCCCCTGTAGCTTGGACTGACCCGCATGGTGCCTCGCTCGAATGGATCGCGGACGAGGCGTAGGCTATAGGTGGTGGATTGCCGTCCTTGGCCAGAGACGCCATCAGTTCTCAGTTTCATCTATGCTCGTTTGCCACTGCTTGCGTCTTGAATTCGCGGCAAGCGCCCTTCGGACTTGCTACCGGGCGGTTGAAAAAAGGAACGGCGCGCTGGGCGCGCGAAGGACCGCATTCCGCAATCGGGAACCAGAGCTCTCGGCAAGCCGTTTACGCTGCAAACCCGCCTGTCGATCCTCAGAGGCCGGGGCGAGTTCTCCGAGACCCACCGATTGGAGATTGATCATGACAACCGCCACCGACCGCGATCCGCGCCACCACACGCAGAAAATGCAGAAGAAATTGGAGGAGGTTAAACAGCACCTTCGCCAGGACATCGAGAAGGTCGATGAGCCGCAGCTGAAGGCGATGTTCGAGACGTCCGCCGAGGTGATCGGCGGTCTCCAGAAGGCGTTCCAGGACTATGAACAGAAGAATGAACCCGCTTGGCGTTGAACGACTTCTTCGCGGGTAGGTTTCAAAGGAGCGCCCCGTGCCTGCACCGCCCGAAATGGACGTCGTCCTCGAACAGTTGCCGTTGAGGATTGGCGCCTATATCCCCGACGACTTGCTGGAGGACTGGTTTGCGCCGGGAACCGGCATGAACCCGGTCAGCAAGGAGGCGCTTGCCGCCGCGAAGAACTACGGTTGGCGCTTCGAATGCGAGTTCAAGCACTATCCGGAGCGCAAGGAGGGCGTGTTCTGGAAGTGGGTGCCGGCGATCTGACCGGCCTGGAGCGGTTCATCGTTTCACGGAAACGCAGAGAACCGGTCTATGACGCAATTCCGGACGGAAAACCGTTTCACACCTTTTTCCTGGACTTGCTCAGCCTCCGCCGATCGGCGTCGTCACCTTGCCGGTTCCGCCGCATTCGGGGCAAATTCGGCCGTCGATCATGCCGGTGCCTGAGCAGCGGCGACAAATATTCTCGCCAGCGCCGGGAATGCCCGCCGGAACCTCGTCCGTGTTGGTTTGGACCTGCGCGGCTTGCCCGGGTTTTCCCTGCAGCTTGTTTCTCAACCGGGCGGCCCAGCCTTCGTCGACATCGAGCGGCTTGCTGCTGTCGTCCGGCAGGCCTTCGCCGGATTGGCCGATGGTTTCATTGCGCGGCCGGTCGTTCGCGCCTGTCGTGATCTTCTGAGCCATTGCAGTTGCCTTTACGCTTTGCAATTTTCGAACGCCTCAGCTCCGCGGAGGTTCCGGTTGCGACCAGCAGCCTTCAGCCGGGTTTTCGCCGGGCCGCCCTTCTGCCTCGGCTGCCAAGAATGGCGGCAAGTGTGACCGGACGAAAATCCCAGTTGTCGACGCCAACATCATACTGGCGCGTGACGGGGGACAACCTGCCGTGGGAATGGCCATGCAGGTCGATCGATTTCCTGCCGATCTGGTTCCAGGTGCGAAAAGGATAATGGCAAAGGATCAGCAGGCTACCGTCGAGCGTCAGCTCCTTGTAATGTTGCGTGCTCGCCCAACCCGTCGCGTCGATGGTGGCTGCGCCATCGTTGTTGCCGATGATCAGATGCTTGCTGCCATGGAGGGACGACAGAAGCGAAGACACGAATGCGGCCGACCGCTTGGCAAAATCGCCGAGATGCCAGACTTCGTCGTCCGGCCCGACAGTCTCGTTCCAGAACGCAATGAGGGCCCGATCATGTTCCGCCAACGAGCCGAACGGACGGCGATCGATGCGTAAAATGCGCGGGTCGCTGAAATGCGTGTCGGCGGTGAAGTAGATCATGTGCGTTCGTTGGAGCCTGCTGTCGAACAGCGGCGCATGTGGGCGCGTGACTCGCCAAGTCCATCTTGCTCTCCGTGATGCCTGCCCCAACCCGCGCGATCGCCGGTTGTTCCTGGAAGGATGCTCTGGGGGTTTTCCGCTCGCCGGAACTTTGAAATGAGACGCAGGTTAGGATGCTTGACGCCGATGTTCTGAAGGAGCCCTCGATGATGGCCGACGCAGCACCCTTTGGGCGAAACCCGTCACAGGCGCGGGGAGATATCGATGCCGGACGCGAGGGGGACAAGACGCCAGGTATCGACCCGGCTGCGGCTCCGGTGGAGACGGACGCGGAATCCGCCGGCAACCCTTCGGCGAAAGACCCGTCTCCGCCCCGTAAAACGCCGAAGTTCACCAACCAGGCGAGCTATGCCGATGCGATGCGCCCGCTCAGGGATGAGCCCGATGTCCAGCCGCGCAGATATGGGCCGGTCCTGGTGATTGCCGCCATCGTCGTGCTGGCCGCTGCGGTTTTCATCGCCGCGGCCATGCTGCGCTGAATACAGCCGATCCAGACCGGAGGCGCAGTGGCTGGACATTTTGCTTCCGGTCCGAGAATTTGTTGTCGCGCCAGGCCCAGGCGCGATCAGTCCGGTGCACGTTGACCACGAACCACCAATTCTTTGCCCGAGACGCCGCCATCGTCGCGCGCGACATGATTGGCGCGACGCTGCTCTTGCACGGCGTTGGCGGCATCATCGTCGAAACCGAAGCCTATCGCCCCGATGATCCGGCTTCGCACGCTTTCGGTGGCAGGACGGTGCGCAACGGCGCAATGTTCGGCGCCCCGGGCAGCGCGTATGTCTATCGCTCCTATGGCCTGCACTGGTGCCTCAATGCCGTGTGCCTTCCCGGCAGTGCCGTGCTTATCCGCGCAATCGAGCCGCGATCAGGGCTGGACGTGATGCGGGCCAATCGCGGCCTTGACGATGCCCGACTGCTTTGTTCGGGGCCGGGTCGTCTTTGCCAGGCACTGGCGATCGGTAAATCCCATGACGGGCTGCCGCTGGACGAGCCGCCATTCGAATTCAGGCCGCCGAGCGAAGCCAGCGCCATTTTGACAGGCCGCAGGATCGGCATTTCCAAGGCTGTCGATGCCGAGTGGCGGTTCGGACTGCGCGACTCGGATTATCTGAGCCGCAAGTTCTGATGCCCGCGGCAGCGGCAGAGCAGCTGCCTGGCATCACTCGTCGGGTTTACCGAGATGCATGGGCGTCGCCTGCTGGCGGGCTTCTCTGGTCACCTCGTCGGCTCCGGCAGGTGAAATCCCTCGCAACGCCTTCGCGGCTACGGTCAGCCGGCCGCGATCATTGCCGAAGCTTTTGATCAGCTGACGGACCTGATCGGCGGTAATGCCGTTCTGTTGGGCAAAATACTCGACTTCACGGTCGTCTTCCGCGGAAACGCGATCGCGGTCGCGGAAATCTCGCTTGCTCTTATCGTCAGCCATTTTTTCCTCCTGGTGGAGCTTCGCATCAATGGCAACGTGGGCAAGCCGCTTTCGTTGCCGCGATCGGGCGGACTTTTGTGCGGCCGTGCCGACTGCCCAGGAACCATGAGGCGAGCAGCCGGTTTGGCTTGGATGCAGACCACGTTCGGCCACCAATTCATACCGATGGAGGTTACGATGACGCTCGCAAGCAAAACCACTGTAATTGCAGCCGCGCTGGCCATATTGACCGCGCCGGCATTCGGCCAGACGAGCCCGCCCGCGGCCCCGGCGCCGGATCGTGGCGCCGAACAGTCGCCCGGAGTGAGCGGGCAGGATGCCATGCGCGATATGATGCGCCAGATGATGACTGAGATGCTGGAGGAGAGAATGCAAGAGGATCGCGCGCCCCGGACAGAACGGCGAGGTCGCGACCACTGGCATCGTGACTACAGGATGGGCCCGCCTGACCGAGGTTGGGAGATGGGAGGCCGCGGTGGTATTGGACGCGGGATGCATGGCGCGAGGATGCGCATGATGTTCGCCATAGTGGATGCGGATGGCGATGGCGCGCTTTCTCAGAGCGAAGTCCAGGATTTCGTCGGGCGGATATTCAACGCCGTCGATGAGGACGGTGACGGCAGCGTCGACATGCAGGAAATCCGGTCCTTCTTCCACGGAGCAGGCGCCGAGGATCAGGAGTAAGTCTCCTACCGGTCGGCAAGGAGGCCCTAGCGGAGGCGGCGCCCCCTATGACGACCGGGGAGGGCGAAAACCGTCGCTGGCAGATGCATCGCTTGGCTGGCCTTGCCAAGCCGAATGCCGGGTCGCAACGATTCGAGACAGCAGGATTCAATGGCCATGACAGAGAAAACTCCAACCATCGCTCGTATCTGGCGCGGCAGAACCTTGCCTGAGAAGGCAGACGCCTATGAAAGCTACAATTATGAAGCCGGCATCAAGCCGCTGATCGAGAAGGCGCTGGGCGTGCAGACCTTTCGCGAGGACACGCCGACCCATGCAGAGTTCGTGACGATTTCCTATTGGGAAAATGTCGAGGCGATGGCGGCGTTCACCGGCGGCGATCCGACAAAAATCCACCATCTCGAGCGGGACGAAGAGTTCCTGATCGAGTTGCCGTCGCGGGTGCAGGTGTTGCGCATCCGCTCCAGTCACGGCCGCCTGCAATAGCTCTGAGGAGAGCCGCCCGGTTCGGCTCGACCTAATAAATCGCCGTCAAGTCGATCTCGGTAATGTGCCAGCGGCCGAGATTTGAGGTGTAGAGCCTGTCGCCCTTGAAGGCGATGTTGGTGGGATGGGCGAGCGTCGTTGCCGCCGGATCCTCGATCAGCACTTCGAGCCCGCTATCTTTTCGCCAACGATAAATGCGGCTCGGCTCGTAGCATGAGATGAACAGCGAACCGTCCGGCGCGAAGGCAACGCCATCGGGGACGTTGTTCACGCCGTCCACGACGAGCTGGCGAGGTCCTGCCGTGCCGTCGGCACGGATCGGCACATAGCTGACGCAGGCCGCATGGCTTTCCACGACGTAAAGCCCATTCCCACCCGGCGCCATCGCCATGCCGTTGGCGAAGGCCATGGTCTCGCTACACCACAGGCGGCCTTCGCCGGTCTTCAACTCGTAGCGAAAAATGCCGGAGCGGCTGTCTTCGCCGAGGCTGTCGGAAACGTAGAGCCAGCCTCGTGCCTCGTCGACGATCGGATAGTTCGGCACGCGGATGCCAGCCGAGGCGAAGCGCTCCATATGACCCGTTCCGGCATTCCAGCGAAAGATCGCCGAATGCCTGAGATCGCAAGCGAAGCAGTTGTCCGCGCTATCGAAGGCGATGCCGAGCAGAAAGCCCTCCGTGCCGCCCATGTGCTCGACCGAGCTGCCATCGGCGGCGAGGCGCAGCAGGTCGCCGGTTTCGGTGCCGCACCAGATCGAGCCGTCGCGATGGATGGCCACGCCTTCCGGATGGGCGACGCGCGGGCTGGTGAAGATGCCGTCGAAGAAGACCTTCGCGGCCGACATTTCGAGCAACGGCTTTGCCATGCGCCACCCCTCTTCAGCCTGTTGCGGTATGCGACCGCTGCACGGCAATACAGCGCTCGACCATCAGCCGGTCGGCCGCCAGGATCTCGGCGATAAGCGCGCCACGCTCCTTGGCGCTGACGAATTCGAGACGCCGCAGGCCAAGCGGGTCGATGCGGTTTCGCAGGATGTCGAGCGTCTCGTTCGAGGGCAGCGGAACCTCGCGGCAATCGGCATCGAATGTCAGGGCGAAGCCGGTGGCATCCTGGACCTGCTGGCGCGTCACGCCCGGCATGGTCTCGACGATGACCAATTGCCGGCTCTCCCGGTCGAGCCGAAAGATGCAAAGATCGGTGAACACCAGCGCCGCGCCGGTCCGATAGCCCATCGGCTCGCGTTCGGCCTCTGTCAGCAAGCCGCGCGCCGAGCTGGCGATCTCGACGGTGTCGACCAGCGACTGCGGGGAGTGGCGCGGGACGTAGAGCAGATAATCGCGATGCATGTTGGCGACATCAGCCATGCCGCCCTGCCCGGGCAGCCGGATGAGGCTGCCGTCGCGCTTGCGCAGCGCAATGGTGTTGACGCGCCCGCGTCGGTCGACCTGGGCGGCACCGACGATCTCATGCGTCACGGCGCCGGCCTGATAATAGGTCGAATAGGTGTCGTCGCCGCCGGCATGGGCCACCGCTGTCTCGCAATCGAGGCTCTCGATCAACGACAGGATCATCGGGCTCGGCGCTATGTCGAGATGACCGCAACTCATCGTCGCGATGATCATGTCCGGCGCGTGCGTCGCCTTGGCCAGCCGGTAGGCGACATTGGCGAGCGGCGACACCGCGCCGGCGCTGGCAAAGCTCTCATTGTCGAGCTCGGCGGCGATGCGGGCAGCGATGATCTCGTCGATGGATGCCTTCTTTTCGCCGTGCACGAGCCCGGGCATTGCGAGGACTGTTTCAGCGCGGACTTTCGCAGCGTCTTGAACCCGCTCCGTCACACCTTCCGAAGGCACGCTCAGGCTGTCCGCCAAAGGTATCTCCTTGGCCGCCAACGCTCCCGCCAACGCTTGATAATCCGTCACATAGAATGGCAGGCAGGAGGCGGGATAGGCGCCGCCTGGCGCCAGCGCTATGGCCGACACCTGGTTGCGGGTCAAAATGTTTTGGCGACCAGCATGGCGCAGCGCTCCGACCGGGACGATTTCCTCGACCGTGACCAGCACCTGGCGCGCCGCGCCGGCCATGGCGAAGTCCAGCGCCCGTGGTCCGATGATCTGGACATTGCCGCTCTCGTCGGCACGCTGGGCATGGACGACGAACGTATCGAGCCGCAAGGCCGGGATGACCCCGGTCGTGATTCCGTCGACCGGATCGGGCGCGGCGATCGCGCCGGGCACGCGCGCCGGCATGTCCGAACCCTGCGGAAGCTGAAACGGCATCGACGGCAGGTTCTGCTGTGCCGCCCGCAACGCCTGGATCATGGCCAGCGCGGTCCAGTCGCGGACCGGCACGGCACTGGTCTCGGCAGTCGCGCGGAAACGGGGCGGCAAGCCAAAAATATCGAGGCTGGAAAAGCAGAGGTCGATTTCCGCCACGGCATTCGCTTCGAGAAGCAGCTCGAGCGGCAGGCCGCCGGCCCAGCAGACGTAGCGCAAATCCCGTACGCCCAACCGCGCGATGGCGCGCAGCAGGGCGATCGGCAGCCGGGCAAAATGATGGCCGCCGACGCCGAAGACGTCGCCGCCGCCGACCATCGCGGCCAGGCCCTCGACATCGGTGAAGCGCGGCCGGTTTTGCTTGACCAGGGACGTCATTTCGCAGCCTTGGCCCGTGCCGCGCTCTTTTCAGCAAATTCCCTGACGCGCCGCTGGCCGATCTCGCTGCGGTAGAGGCTGCCCAGTATGTCGCGCTCCATGGCAAGGCCGCCGGCCAGATTGCCCGACACGGCATGCGCTGTCAGCGCTTTCAGCCCCTCGATCGCTGCGGCCGGTTCGGCGGCGATCATCTCGGCGAGTTCCAGCGCCCGCGGCATCAGCCTTTCGGCATCGACGATCTCGTTGACCAGCCCGGCGCCGACGAACTCGGAAGCCGGCACGATGGCGCCGGTCATCAGCAGAAAATTGGCGCGGTTGCGGCCGAGCTTCTGGACGCTGCGCTGCGTGCCGCCGCCGCCGGGGACCAGCCCGAGCTTGATCTCGGGCAGGCCGAGCTTCGCGAACTGGTTGGCGATGACGAGGTCGCAGCACAGCACCAGCTCCATGCCGCCGCCGAGCGCAAAACCGTTGACCGCGGCGATGACCGGCTTGCGGTTCTGCTCGACCGCCGCATACATGCGTGTGCCGGCGGCCTGGAAGGCGTCGAACTCTGCAGCTGTCTGGGCAGCATATTCTTTGATGTCGGCGCCGGCCATAAAGCCGCGCCCCTCGCCGGTCACCACGATCGCGCCGACGCCGTCATTCTTCGACAACGCCTCGAAAACTTCGGTGAACTCGCTTTGCATCAGCCGGTTCATCGCGTTGAGCTGATCGGCGCGCCGGAAGGTGACGACCGCGACGCGCCCGGATATTTCCAAACTGAGTGTCTGGTAAACGCTCATCGTCAGGCAGCATCCACGGTCATGTCGCCGGACGCCTCAAGTGCTGCAATCTCGCCGCTGGAGAGGCCGAACTCGGCCAGTATCTCGCGGCCATGCTGGCCGACCAGCGGCGCCGGCCGCTCTATGGTAGCCGGCGTCTCGCTCATCTTGACGGCCGGTGCGACCACCCTGACCTTGCCACCGCGCGGATGATCGTAGCTGGTGATCATGCCCAGGTGCTTGACCTGCGGGTCCTCGGCCGCGCGCCTTATGTCCTTCACCTCGGCACACCAGATGTCGACCGCCAACAGCCGCGCCAGCAGGTCCTGCGTGGCAAACTTCCTGGTTTCGGCGTTGACTTTGTCGAACACCTCGTCGCGCTTGTCGAACAGCGTCTTCAGATCGTCGTAGACAGCAAGCTGCGGCGCCTCCAGCACTTCATACAGCGTCTTGAACGGGCTCATGGCGATCGACACATAGCCGCCGTCCTTCGCTTCGTAGATACCGAACGGCGCCTGCATGCCGGGGTGGCCGATGCCGGAATTCGGGCGCACGAAATCCTCGCCGAGATTGAGCACGGCGACATATTCCTGATTGAGATGCGCCAGCATGCCGGCCAGCAGATTGACCTCGATCTTCTGGCCCTTGCCGGTCTTCTCGCGATAGTAGAGCGCCGACAGGATGCCGTAGACCATGTTCATGGCGCCGATCTGGTCGGCCAGGCCGGCGCCGGCAGGAACAGGAGCCTGATCGCCGCGGCCGGTGTTGGAAATCAGCCCGGACAGTCCCTGGATCAGCATGTCCTGGCCGGGGCGCTCGACATAGGGGCCTTCCTCGCCATAGCCGGAGCCCGAGCAATAGATAATGGCGCGATTGACCGCCCTGAAATCCTCGTAACCATAGCCGAGCCTGGCGAGCACCCCGGGGCGGAAATTCTGCACCACCACATCGGCCTTCTTCGCCATATCCATGATGACGGCATGTACCTTGCGGCTCTTCAGGTTGAGCGCGATGGAGCGCTTGTTGCGGTTCCAGGCGAGAAAGTTCGGGCTTTCGGAGCCGCCGACCCATTTGGCGAAGAAGGTCATGCCGCGGAACATGTCGCCGGCGCCGGCACGCTCGATCTTGATGACGTCGGCGCCCATGTCGCCGAGCAGCTGCGTGGCGAACGGCCCTTGCAGCAGATGGCTGAAATCGAGAATGCGGACGCCTTCGAGGGCTTTGTTCATTGTTGTCTCGTTTGTTGTCAAAGCAGGTCGGGTACGTAGCGGGGTGCCGCGGTGAGGCCGCCGTCGACGCGCAGGTCGGTGCCGGTGGTGAAGCCGGCGGCGTCGGAGGCCAGATAGACGGCGGCTTCGGCCACTTCGGACGGTTTGCCGATGCGGCCGAGCGGGTGCATCTTGACCCAGGCCTTGGCGAGATTGCCGCCGATCTCCTTGACCAACTTGTCGTTCATCGGCGTGTTGATGGTTCCGGGCGAGATCGAGTTGACGCGGATGTTGAGCGGGCCGAACTCGACCGCCATCTGGCGCGTCATTGCCATCACCGCGCCCTTGGCGCCGGCATAGGCGGTCCAGCCGTCGAGCCCGATATGCCCTTGTGCCGAGGCCATGTTGATGATCGAGCCGGATTTCTGCGCGATCATGTGCGGCAGCGCATATTTGCAGCCGCGGAACACGCTGGTCAGGTTGACCGCGATCAGCCGGTGCCACTGCTCGTCGGTCATTTCGTGAACCGGCATGCCGCCGATGGCGATAGCGGCATTGTTGACCAGAATATCGAGATGGCCGGTCTTGCCGACGGCTGCGTCGATCAGGGCGGCGATGTCGGCCTCCTCCGCGACGTCGCAATGGACGTAGTCGGCGCGATGGCCGGCGGCGCGCAGTTCCGCGGCGAATTTTTCACCCTTCTCGTCGGCGATGTCGCCGAGGAAGACGTGCGCGCCTTCCCTTGCCATCGCCTCGCTGATCGCATGGCCGATGCCGTCGGCGGCGCCGGTAACGATTGCGGTTTTCCCTTTGAGACGATCCATATCAGCCTCCAATGGCGCGCCGGCGCTTTGCTTCGTCGAAGGCGACGGCGGCAATGATGATCATGCCGGTGATGACCAGTTGCCACTCGGTCGGCAGGCCGAGACCGCGCAGCCCGTTGGACAGGAATTGCAGGATCAGCACGCCAAGCGCCATGCCGGTCAGGCTGCCGATGCCGCCGGCAAGGCTCACGCCGCCGAGCACGGTGGCAGCGACGACCTGGAACTCGAAATTCAGCCCGGCCGTATGCTGGGCCGAACCGACGCGGGCGGCCAGGATGATGCCGGCAACCGTTGCAAGCAGCGCGCTGATGATGAAGCAGATGAATTTGACGCGGCGCACGTCGTAGCCTGCCAGCCGTGCCACTTCCGGATTGCCACCGACGGCATAGATCTGCCGTCCGAACGGCCGGTGCTGCATGATGTAGGCGAAGACGGCGAGCAGGACGATGGCGATGACCGCCGAATAGGGAATGACATTGAACAGGCGGCCGTCCGACAGCGCAATGAAGCTGTCGAGCGCGGCATCGTCGGGGATGGCGCGCTGGCCGGTGTAGAGATAGACGCCGCCGCGCATGATGAACATCGTGCCCAGCGTCACGATCAGCGAGTTGATGCCGGCATAGGCGGTCAGATAGCCGTTCACCACGCCGATGATCAGCCCGAACAGCAGCGCACCACTGATGCCGAGCAGCAGCGAGTTGGTTTCGTTCATGATGATGATCAGCGGCAGGGCGATGGTCGCCAGCAGCGACCCTATCGAGATGTCGACCTCGCCGGACATGAAGACGATGGCGCAGCCGATGCCGGCGGTGAGCGCCAGCGACGCCTGACCGAGCACATTGGTGATGTTGCGCACCGAGAAGAAGTTCTCCGCCGTCAGGGAAAAGAACGCAATCACCAGGATCAGGCAAAGCAGCAGGGCGAGCTCCTGCCGCGCCAGCAGCCGTGCCAGGATGGACGGGCCGGCTTTGGTGGAGTGGCTGGCTGCAAGGCTCATCGCTTGCTCCCTTTGCGAAGCGTCATCGTCTTAGCCGATCGCCGCATTGAGGATGTTCTCCTGCGTGGCCTCGTCGCGGGGCATGATCGCGGTGAGGCGGCCTTCGCACATCACCGCGACGCGGTCGGCAAGCCCCAGCAGTTCGGGCATTTCGGACGTCATCATGACGACCGCCAGGCCTTCGCCGGCGAGCCGGTCGATGAGCGCGAAAATCTCCGACTTGGCGCCGACGTCGATGCCGCGGGTCGGCTCGTCGACGACGATTACCTTGAGACCGCGCATCAGCCAGCGCGAGATCAGCACTTTCTGCTGATTGCCGCCGGACAGATTCTTGACCTGCTGAAACAGGCTGGGCGTCCTGATGCGAAAACGGTCGACATAGTCCTGCACCGCCTTGCGTTCCCTGGCCTTGTCGACGAAGCCCATTCTGGCGAAGGCATCGAGCGAGGCGAGGCTGGCATTCTGGTAGACCGGCAGCTCGCCCATCAGCCCTTCGCTCTTGCGATCCTCGGTGAGCAGTCCGATGCCGAGCCGGACGCCGGTGTGGGTGTCGTGCGGCAGCAGCCGGCTGCCATCGACCGAAATGGCGCCGGAAGTGATCGGGTCGTAACCGACGATGGCCTTGGCGAGCTCCGTCCGGCCGGCCCCCATGAGGCCGAAGAAGCCGAGGACCTCGCCGGCATGCGCCTCGAACGATACGTCCTTCAGCTTCCTGGCGGTGCTGAGCCCTTCAACGGAAAGCGCGACCTTGCTGCCCGGCGCGCCGCGTTTGCGCGGGAACAGGTTTTCGATGCGCCGGCCGATCATGTCCTGGATCAGCGTATCGTTGGTGTGCTCGCCGATCGGCCTGGTCGAGACGTGACGGCCATCGCGCAGCACGGTCACGGTGTCGGCGATCTCGAAGACCTCGTCGAGCTTGTGGCTGACATAGAGCACCGCGATGCCGAGAGCGGCCAACCGGCGGATGACGGTGAACAGCAGCGAGACCTCGTTCGGCGTCAGCGAGGAGGTCGGCTCGTCCATCACCACGACGCGGGCTTCATGGGCGAGCGCGCGGGCGATCTCGACCATCTGCTGCTGGCTGACCGGCAGCGATCCGGTGCGCGCCGCCGGGTCGACGTTGAAGCCGATGCGCTTGAACAGAGCGGCCGCATCGGCACGGATCTTCTTCCAGTCGATCGAGCCGCCCTTGCCGGTCGGATAGCCCTCGAGGAAGATGTTTTCGGCGACGCTGAACTCGGCGATCAGCGCGATCTCCTGGAACACCACCTTGATGCCGTCTTTCAGGCTGTCGCGCGGCGACTTGATGTCGGCCTCACGGCCGCGCAGGCGGATGGTGCCGGCATCCTTGCCGTAGACCCCGGCCATGATCTTGATCAGCGTCGACTTGCCGGCGCCGTTCTCGCCCATCAGGGCGTGGATCTTGCCGGGTTCCAGGGTCAGATCGACATTGTCCAGCGCCACCACGCCGGGAAAGCGCTTGCCGATGCCGCGCATCTCCAGCGCCGGCACGCTTTTATCGACGGCCGCGGTTTTGCCGGGGTGGAGGAAATCAACCGACATTGGCTCTGTTCCGGACGATGTCGAGATAGGTTGCCATGATGATGACGATGCCAGGCACCACCATCTGCAGGTCCTGGTTCCAGCCGAGGATAATAATGCCGTTGTCGATGACCTTCAGCACCAGCACTCCAAGCAGCGTGCCGAGCAGCGAGCCGCGCCCGCCAAGCAGGCTGGTGCCGCCGAGGATGACGGCGGCAATCACGGTCAGCTCGAAGCCGCGGCCGGCGGTCGGCTGGCCGGCATTCATCAGCGACGACAGGATCATGCCGGCAATGCCGACGCAAAGGCCGGTGACGACGAAGGCGAACAGCTTCAGGCGTTGCGAGCGCACGCCGGAGAGGCGGACCGCCCGCTCATTGGCGCCGACCGCGTAAAGATAACGGCCGAGCGTGGTGAAGCGCAGCGTTGCCGCGGCTAGGGCGAAAATCAGCGCGGCAATCACCACCGGCAGCGGGATCGCGCCGATATAGCCGGCGCCGAGATCGGTAAAGCTTGCAAGCCGGTGGTGGTTCTGCACCGCTTCGCGGGTGAACAGATAGACGCCGCCCTGCAGCATCATCATGGTGCCGATGGTGGCGATCAGCGAGTTCACCTTGAGCCTGGTGACAACCAGCCCGTTGAACAGGCCGACCGCACCGGAAAAGGCGAGCGCCGCCAGCAGGCCGAGCGTCAGGCTGTGCGTTGAATTGAGTACGGCCATGCCGATGCAGCCGACAAAGGCCAGCGACGCACCGACCGACAGGTCGACTTCAGCGGTGATGATCAGCATCGTCATGCCGGAGGCGACGATCAGCACCAGCGCGCATTGGCGCAGGATGGCGATGATGTTGGCCTCGGAATAGAATTGCGGCGCCGCAATCGAGATGGCGATGCAGAGCACGGCCAGGATCACGCCGAGCACCAGCTGGCTGCTGCCCAGCAGCTGGCCGCCGATGAAACGCCTTGGCGCGGAGGATTGCGTAAGCTCGCTCATGTCCATTTCATTTCCGGGCCGCATCGGGTGCCGTCGCCGTTTGGAAACTGCCGGCCAAAACAGGGCGGTTGACCTGTTTTGCCGCCTGCATCCGATCCGATGCCCTTCCCGCGGCGCGGGAAGGGCTACCCGGAATCCTTACTTCTTCAGGTCGGCGGAAGTTTTCATGCATTTTTCCGGTGGCTGAAGCGCATTGACGGCATCCCATTTGATCGTTCGTGTGGTGCCATCGTAGTCGTAGAACTTCTTCCAGTCGTCGCCGTTCATCGGCGCGGTCGGGCTGACGATGTGTTCCGGCACCTCTTCGCCGTTGAAGAGCTTAACCGCTGCATCGATGGCGGTGTAGCCTTCCTTTTCCGGGAACATCGCGGCTTCGATGCGATAGGACGGCTCGTTCTGCATGGCATTGATGAAGGCAAGGCCTTCGCCGCCGGTGCCGACCGTCAACAGGCCATCCTGCGACTTGCCGGCCGCTTTCCAGGCCTGAAGGCCGCCGAGCGACGAGGAATCGTTGATGCCGTAGATGATGTTGATGTCGGCGTTCTTGGCAAGTGCCGCCGAAGAGACTTCGAGCGCGCGGTCCGGATTGCCGCCGCCGTCGAGGTCGTGGACCATGACCGCGTCGGGGACGATGGTCTTGAGGCCGTCCATGAAACCCTGCGAACGCAGCACCGTGGCGGACAGCAGCGGCAGGCCGACATTCATCACCTTGGCTTTGCCTTCGAGCTTTTCCTTGGCGTATTTGCCGGCTTCGACGCCGGCGGTGTAGCCGGTGTCGTAGTCGCAGATCGCGACCATGGTGGTCATGCCCTTGACCGGATTGCCTTCGAGCACGACCGGAACGTTGTTGGATTTCGCCTGGCGCAGCAGCGGCACGACGCCTTCCTCGTTGACGGGCGTGATGATCAGGACGTCAACGCCCTTGGCCATGAAATCTTCGGCGGCGGAGACCTCCTTGGCAACGTCCAGATTGGCGTCCTGCACCTCGAGTTCGATACCGAGTTCCTTGGCGCGGGACTGCATGCCCTTGATAACGTTCTGATACCATTCATGCGTGGCGTAGTTGGTGACGTAGCCGATGCGCTTCGGCATGTTTTCGGCGTGTGCCGCGGCGGCGCTCAGAGCCAGCGCGGCCGCCGAGACAAACAGCATTGATTTGGACCAGTTCATGTTTCTTCTCCCTGTATTTTCTTGTCAGTTGCTGAACGGATAGTCCCGCCGTTCCGGGTCGGCACGTGGAGAGTTGGCAGCTTCGCCCGCGCCCAGCGCCGCCGATATCGTCTCGGCCGCCGCCTTCGTCCGTTCGAAGACGGTCTTGCGATCGAAGCGGGCGGCCTTTTGCGGCAGGAACGGGACTGTGAGCGCGGCAATGACCGCGCCGGTATGGTCGCGCACCGGCATCGAGATGTTGGTGCAGCCCTCGACAGCCAGCGAGGCGCGCATTTCATAGCCGAGCCTTGCGACGTCGTTCAGCCGCGCTTCGATTTCCGCCCGGCTGCCTTGGCCTTCGCCCGCAGCGACGATCCGTTCGACGATGCGGTCGCGCTCGGCGCGGCTCGAATGCGCCAGCAGCACCGCGCCGGAGCTCGTTTCGAGGATCGGGAAATGTGAGCCGAGGGCAACCGAATAACGCATCGGCAACGGCGAATCGATCTGCAGCACGACCAGCGCGCTCTCGCCTTCGCGCACGACCAGATGGCAGCTCTGATCGGCATTGGCGGCGAGGCCGCGCATCACCGGCAGCGCGCATTCGACCAGGCGGTTTACCGGCGGATGCATATGCGCCAGCTCGAATAGCTTCAGCGACAGGCGGAAGCGGTCCGATTGCGTCCGGAAAATGTAGCCGCGCTTCTCCAGCAGCAGCAGGATGCGGTAGATCTCGTGAATGGAGCGCCCCATTCCGGTGGCGATCTCGGTCTGGGTCAGCGGCTCGCCGCTGGCAGCCATGAATTCCAGGATATCGAGCGCCTTCTCCACCGCCGGCACGCGATAGCCGTTGCGGCCGCTTTCGCCCTCGTCGACGATCTGGGCAATATCGGTGGCCATTACGCGACGCTCCGTTGCGGCTGGCCATGCCTGGTCTCGCGATAGAGCCGGTTCAGCCGGTCTGCCAACTCGGCCGCCTGCAATTCGCCGGCGAGCGCCGCCGCGGCATGAGGGGCGCATTGGCGGAAGAAGCTGATGAAGCCCGCATGGGTCGGGCGTAGATAGGAGGCTTCGATGGTCGCCAGCGTCGAGGCGAAGAAGCCGCCCGAGAGCGCGTTGACCTCGGTATCCTGCCACGCCGCCAGCGACCCCGGCTGTCCGCCGGATTTCACATAGTCGCCGCGCTGATAGCCGGGCGAGCACAGAAACAGCGCGTAGTCGATGGCTGCCTGTTTGTGTTGCGATTGCGTGCTGACGCCGATGCCGGCGCCGCCGAGCAAGGCGCCGGCGGATCGCGGCGTCGGCACATCGGCGAAGCGCAGATACGGCCTGTCTGCCTTGAAGGCATAGTTCACATAGCCGAAGGCGAACGGCACGTAGACCACATCGTCATGCGCGATCATATGATCGTAGCAGCGGATCGGGTTCCATTTCGGCGAATCCGGATGCGACAGCGCCGCAAGCTGGCGCAATTGCCCAACGGCCTGCTCGATTTTTTCCCTGGCAATGAACTCGTCGCCGTCTTCCCGCGGTTCGCCCAGCGTCAAAAGCAGGCACATGGCGTCAGTCGGCACCAACGGCAGCCCAAGCCATTTGCCGTCCTTCAAGGCGCGCCGGCCGAGCTCCAGCACCTCGTCATGGCTGCGCGGCAGCGGCCCGTAGCGCTCCAGGAGATCGGGGCGATACGAGGCAACCTGGCAGGCAGCATCGATCGGCAACGCCCATTGGCGCCCGTCCCTTGCGTAGGATTGCCAGGATGCGCCGACCGAATCCCGTTCGAAGCCGCGGCGCTGCTCAGCCGACAAATCGAACGGCACCATCAGCCCGCCTTCGGCAATATCGCCGATGAACGGATGGTCGAACACGACAAGATCATAGGCGCCGAGCACCGGACCAAGCGCGCCCTCGCCGAACTCGTAGAGGCTGCGGCGGTCCCATTCGATCTCAAGACCGGGATTGGCGGCACAATACGGCCCGATGCTGGCGTCGAGCGGACCCCAGCAGCGTCGGTGATCCCACGCGAGACCGCGCAGTCTTGTCATGCCCGAAATTCCTCCCTGAACTGCCCAGCCGATTAGTAGCAACTATTTTCACCTAGACAAGTAATTTTTACATACGCAAAACCAGTCTCGGCTCCGTTTGGCAGGGAAGCCGCCCAACCGCCGCTGGTGCGCATCGCATTGTCGCCGGCCTGCAACCAAAGGCTGCGACGGGTCTGGCTTTTTGGAACTTTCGCGACGAACATACGTTCGGTTGGCGCAACCATCTTGAGCAGCATCATTGGGCAGCGTCACTGGAATTCAGCGCCGAGTCGCAGGGAGCGGACGAAATGGCCCAACTGTGGGCGCGGCCATGAACCGGTTTACCGCCTTGGCATTCGCCACGTTTCTGGCGATAACTTCGATCTGGGTACTGTTTCTGGTTTCTTAAGATTTGGCTTTGGTTGCGTGGGATTTGCCGCTGGTTTGTTAGGATTTGGAGGGGTTCTCGACAGGTTGCCCGCTTAACGACATCCACGGCATGTGGTTCTGCCAGCCGGAGCCGCGTGCGTGAAGAAACTGTCGCCAGGAGCACACCGGCGCGCACATTCGGGGTTGGCAGCCACGCTGCCTGCAACGTTCCAATCGGTTTTCAGGAAACGGCGAGATCTCATGTTGCCGAGGGCGATCGTTCGAAACTGTGCCGCCATCCGTCCCGGCCGCATCGGCGCGTCGATGCTTCTTGCCGGGCTGCTTGCCGGCTGCCAGGGCGGCGTGCTCGACCCACAAGGGCCGGTGGGGGCGGCGCAGCGGACGATCCTGCTCAATTCGGTTGCCATCATGCTGGCCATCGTCGTCCCGACGATCGTGGCGACGCTCGGTTTTGCCTGGTGGTTCCGGGAGACCAACACAAGGGCGCGGTATCTGCCGGAATGGGCCTATTCCGGACGCATCGAACTGGTGGTCTGGTCGATCCCTATCCTCGTCATCCTGTTTCTGAGCGGCATCATCTGGATCGGGTCGCATGACCTCGATCCAATGAAGCCGCTGGATTCCCAGCAAAAGCCGCTTGAGGTGCAGGTCGTCTCGCTCGACTGGAAATGGCTGTTCATCTACCCCGAGCAGAACGTCGCGAGCATCAACCAGCTCGTGGTGCCGGCGGGCAGGCCGGTGCATTTCTCGCTTACCTCGGCAAGTGTCATGAACGCGTTCTTCGTGCCTCAGCTCGGCGGCATGATCTACACGATGAACGGCATGACGACGCAGCTTCACCTGCAGGCGGACCAGCAGGGCGAATTCTATGGGCGGTCGGCCCATTTCAGCGGCGACGGCTTTCCAGGCATGCAATTCGTGCTGCATGCTGTCGCGGTGGACGACTTCGACGCGTTCGTCAATTCGGCGCGAAGCCAGGGACAGGCACTCGACAAGGCCAGCTACCAGGAACTGGCCCGACAGAGCCTGGACGTGCCGCCTTCGACCTATCGCTCGGTCGAGCCGGATCTTTTCCATGAAATCGCGACGCAGGGCGTTCCGCCCGCGCCCGGCCCCCAGGCCGGTCGCCCCGAGCCGAGCGTATCGCCCAAGACAGGAGGCTGACAATGCTCGGAAAATTGAGCTGGGACGTCATTCCGTTGGATCAGCCTCTGCCGATGATCGCCTCGGCGGTCGTCGCCCTGGCAATCCTCGGCGTGCTGGCCTGGGTCTTCCTGGCCGGCCATTTCCCCTATCTGTGGCGCGAATGGATCACAAGCGTCGATCACAAGCGGATCGGCGTCATGTACACGCTGCTGGCGCTGCTGATGCTGCTGCGCGGCTTCAGCGACGCCGTCATGATGCGGTCCCAGCAAGCCCTCGCCTTCCAGGCGCCCGGCTATCTGCCGCCCGACCACTTCAACCAGGTCTTTTCCGCCCACGGCACCATCATGATCTTTTTCGGGGCGATGCCGTTCGTCATCGGCCTGATGAACCTGGTCGTGCCGCTGCAGCTCGGCGTCCGCGACGTTGCCTTTCCAACGCTCAACTCGGTGAGTTTCTGGCTCACCGCCACCGGTGCGCTGCTGGTCAACATCTCGCTGGTGATCGGCGAATTCGCGCGCACCGGATGGCTGCCCTATCCGCCGCTCAGCGAGACCGCCTACTCGCCGGGCGTCGGCGTCGATTATTATCTGTGGGCAGTGCAGATAGCGGGCGT
This sequence comes from Mesorhizobium sp. M1423, assembly GCF_040317575.1. Taxonomy (NCBI): domain Bacteria; kingdom Pseudomonadati; phylum Pseudomonadota; class Alphaproteobacteria; order Hyphomicrobiales; family Phyllobacteriaceae; genus Mesorhizobium; species Mesorhizobium sp. M1423. Next base: position 56,026 of record NZ_JAMYKU010000031.1, on the reverse strand, counting down.
CGGAACGCTGCTCACCGGCATCAATTTCGTCACCACGATCCTGAAGATGCGGGCGCCCGGCATGAGTTACCTCAGGATGTCGATGTTCTGCTGGACCTCACTCGCCGCCAGCTTGCTCATCGTCGCCGCGTTCCCGGTCCTCACCGCGACGCTCGCGATGCTGACGCTCGACCGCTATTTCGGCTTTCATTTCTTCACCAATGAAGCCGGCGGCAACATGCTGATGTTCGTGAACCTGATCTGGGCCTGGGGCCATCCCGAGGTCTACATCCTCGTCCTGCCGGCGTTCGGCATCTTCTCGGAGGTTATCTCCACGTTCTCCAGCAAGCCGCTGTTCGGCTACCGCTCGATGGTGGCCGCGACGCTCTTCATCTGCATCGTCTCCTTCATGGTGTGGCTGCACCACTTCTTCACCATGGGAGCCGGCGCCGACGTCAACGCCGCGTTCGGCATCGCCACCAGCATTATCGCTGTCGGTACCGGCGTGAAGATCTACAACTGGATGTTCACCATGTATGGCGGCCGCATCCGCTTCGCGACGCCAATGCTGTGGTCGCTGGGCTTCATGGTGACGTTCGTCATCGGCGGCATGACGGGCGTGTTGCTGGCCGTGCCGCCGGCCGATTTCCTGCTCCACAACAGCCTGTTCCTGGTGGCGCATTTCCATAACGTCATCATCGGCGGTGTGCTGTTCGGCGCCTTCGCGGGATATACCTACTGGTTTCCCAAGGCATTCGGATTCCGGCTGCACGAGGGCTGGGGCAAGCTGGCCTTCTGGCTGACGCTGATCGGCTTCTACGCCACCTTCGTGCCACTCTACACCGTCGGCCTGCTCGGCATGACCCGCCGCATGCAGCATTTCGACGTGCCGGCCTGGTATCCCTGGGTGCTGGTTGCCGGCGCCGGCATGTTAATCACCACCGCCGGCGTGGTCGCCCAGATCATTCAGCTCGTCGTCAGCATCCGACAGCGCGCGGCGCTTCGCGATGTCACCGGGGATCCCTGGGACGGGCGTTCGTTGGAATGGGCCACACCCTCGCCGCCGCCGGTCTTCAACTTCGCCGCGCTTCCGCATGTCGAGGGCGAAGAGCCCTACTGGAGCATCAAGCAGCGGGCACGCGAGCAAAACCGGCTGCGCGACGAGCCTGAATACGAGCCGATCGAGATGCCGCGCAACAGTCCCACCGGGTTCATCTGCGCCTTCTTTGCGACCGTGATGGGTTTCGCCCTCATCTGGCACATCTGGTGGATGGTGGCGCTCGGCGCGCTCGGTGCTTTCGCCACCTTCGTCGTATTCGCGTGGCGCGACATACCCGAATACGTCATTCCTGCCGCCGAAGTCGCCCGGATCGACCGCGCCAACCGAAGTGCCCGCCGCGAGGCGCTGGCCACGTATACGGGGCCAAGGCCATGACCGCGATCGACGTTCGAGAGCGTGACCCCTACCACCTCGGCCATCGCGGGCACGGCCATGCCCCCGGCCATGGCGACGGCGGACCGGCACCGATCCGGATCGTCGTCGGCTACGGCTTCTGGATCTTCCTTCTGAGCGACATCGTGATGTTCTCGGCCTTCTTTGCGGCCTACGCCGTGCTGGCGGGCAAGACGGCGGGCGGACCAAGCGGAGCCGAGCTGTTCGACCTGCGCAACGTCGCGATCGAGACGGCGGCCCTGCTGTTGTCGAGCTTTACCTGCGGTCTCGCCAGCCTCGCCGTGACCGCGCGGCGAAGCTCCTGGTTCTATGTTGCGATGGCTCTCACTTTCGTGCTCGGCGCCAGCTTCATCCTGCTCGAGCTGCGCGAGTTCGCGCATATGATTGCCCGCGATGCCGGACCGACGCGCAGCGCCTTCCTGTCGGCGTTCTTCACGCTGGTGGGATGCCATGGCCTGCACGTGACGGCGGGGCTGCTGTGGCTGCTCACGATGATGGCGCAGATCTTCGCCAAGGGATTCCGCGACGATATTCTTCGGCGTTTCATGTGCTTCAGCCTGTTCTGGCACGCCCTCGACATCATCTGGGTCGCCCTGTTCACGGTGGTCTATCTCCTGGGAGCAAGTCGATGAGCAATGCTGACGACCGCCATGCGCAAAGGCGCGACACCGATGGCCTGGAGCGCTACGACATCGATACGGCGCCGGGTGACGAATACCTCGGCGACGCCGAGGTCGGATCCGGGTTACGCGGCTATGTGATCGGCCTCGGGCTGGCAACGCTGTTGACCATCGCCTCGTTCTGGTTGCTCGGAACCAACCTTATATGGGCACCGGGCATCCCGGTGGCGCTGATTGTGCTGGCGATCGCGCAGATGGGCGTGCATCTCGTCTTCTTCCTGCATATCACGACGGGGCCGGACAACACCAACAACGCCCTGGCGCTTGCCTTCGGCGTGCTGATCGTCGTCCTGGTGATCGGCGGCTCGATCTGGATCATGGCCAACCTCGACCACAATTTGATGCCGACGAATGCGATCATGAACATGAACCGCTAGTGACAGTTCCGGCCGTTGGCCGCAGTTCATGCGACAGCCAGCTCGGTCTCAAGCCCGTTCGAATGTGTCGACGACCTCGGCCGCTCCCAGGGCGCGGGGCGCGGCCTCCTTGAGCACATCCATTACCCTGTCTGAGGCTCCCGCATAAAAACCATGAGCCGCCGATGTTCCGATCGCCGCAACTCGGTCAAACCGGATAGCGCGCCGTTGCCCGGAACATTCGCCGAGGAAGCGGGTTTTTCGGTTCGGACGCATCGCCGCGGAATAACGGCAATGGGCTCGGCAATGGACGAAGGGCGGCGCGACATGACCGGGCTAAGCGGCACACAATCGGGCGGAGCAAAAGGTGTTGTGGTCGCGTTCTCCGCGCCGGGCGGCGAGACCATCTATGCCCACGAATGGGAGACCGTCGCTGCCGTCGCGCGCACGATTGCGGCGTTGAAGGGATTTTCCTTCCGCCAGGGCCTGCGTGACTGGGGCGGTGACAACGGCGGGCTGTATTTCGTGCCGGACGACAGCCTGCTTGCCGCCGATGCGGTCCAACTGGGCATCAACGGGCCCGACGACCTCTTCGGCGGTGTGGTGCCCTGGCGCCTCGCAACCACCAAGGCCATAACCCACGAGCTGGTGGACGGGTCGGCGGCACGGCCAAAAGATTGGCCAGCCGGCTTCGGCAGCGCCGTCGGCGCGGCCGTACTGCCCGGCTACACCGCATTTTCACGCGATGACGCGCTGCGCGCAGCGGAACGTCTGCTGCAGCTCGGGCTGGTCCGGTTCAAGCCACCGCGCGCTTCGCGGGGCCGCGACCAGCACACCGCCGCGACGGTCGCCGATATCGAAAGGCTGCTGGAACGATATCCATCCTCCGACCTAAGCGAATACGGGCTTGTTCTCGAAACGGAGCTTCGCGACATTGTCACGCTGAGCATTGGCAGAACCGCGATCGACGGAACATCGGTCAGCTATTACGGCGTGCAGCGGATGACCGCCGACAATGCCGGACAGCCCGTTTACGGCGGATCCGATCTGGTCGTCGTGCGCGGCGGATGGGAAGCGCTCGACAGGCTGCAGCTGTCTCCGGCGCTGACTTTGGCTGTGGCGCAGGCGAGGACCTACGACGCGGCGATGCTTGGCCATCCCGGATTCTTCGCCTCGAGGCGCAACTACGACATCGGCCAAGGTGTCGATTCCTCGGGCATCTGGCGATCGGGTGTGCTGGAAGCCAGCTGGCGGATCGGCGGCAGCAGCACGGCAGAGCTTGCGGCAATGGAGGCCATGACGCGTGACCCCGACGTACAGCTCGTGCATGCGTGCGCGGTCAAGCAATTCGGCAACACCGCGCAGATGCCGCTGGATGCAGAAATCCACTTCCACGGAGAGGACCCCGTGGAGGGCCAAATCACGCGTTATACCGTCGTCACGCAGGCGATCCGAGGACCCGTCAGGAAGCCAGCCGATCGTCATTTTAGGTCGAAGTGAACACGCTTTTGGCAGGGAACATCCGCGAATGGCCCGAGTTTGTTTCAGGCAGCCAGCCATTCAGAAACCGGAGGGAAAAATGATCGAGATGATTTCCGCTCCCCAAAACGTCGCTGCCTTTCGTGTCGCCGGCACTGTGACGGCGGAGGACTACGAAAAAATCATCCCGGCCATCGAAGCGAAACTGAGCGACCACAAGGACATCGGCGTCCTGACTGACCTTACCGATTTCGAAGACATGACGGCTGGCGCCTTACGGCGCGACCTGCAGTATGGGCTGAGCAAACTCCGCGAGCTCCACCGCTTCAAACGTGCCGCCGTGATTTCCGACAAGCAGTGGATCAAGGCAGCCACGGAAATGACGGACGCGCTGTTTCCGCAAATCGAGGCGCGGGTGTTCCCGGAAGACGAAAAGGCTCAGGCCCTGAAATGGGTAGCGGCCGTACAATAGCGGCGTTGCCTGGAGGAGTGGCCATGCCCTACGACAAACGACAGGATCCGGAAGGCCTCTGGGAGGTCTATGACAGCGAGAGCGACGAAGCCGTCGTGGTCGGCGGGTTGCCGCTTTCCGGTCTCGACGAGAGCGAAGCCGGTGAAGCGATTGAAAAGCTCAATCGGGGCGAGCTGACGTCGGACAACATCCCCGAGACGGTTCGGTCAGGGTGGCCTCCGACCAAGGACGGATTGTGATGACAACCGGACGGACGTCACCGAGGACGACCGGTCGCGGATCTACGGCGAGGCCTTGACGCCTAGCGCGCGGGCCTTGTCCTCGAAGTCGTCGCGAATGTCCTCGATCGTCGGCAGATGCAGGCGTCGCAGCTGGGCGTGCAACTTTTTGGCAGCGTCGGAATTCAGGTCGCGCTTGAAATTGGTCGCGACCTCCTCAGCCGAGCCGTAACGGCGATAGCGCTCGATCTCGGTCTTCGTGGCCTGCTGAACATGTTCGAGCATCTTGCGCTCGGCATCGGATTTTCCGTCGGGTTTGGCCCGCATGACCGGATTGAAGGCTTTCCTGATAACGAATTCGACGAGTTCTTGCTGGGCGTGAGCCATGCTTGTTCTCCCTCGAAGAAGGCCTGTGTGGGCTTGGAACGGTTTCGCGGAAACGCCGAACCGCTCAATCTTTTTGTTTTGACGCAATTCCGAACGGAAAATCGTTCCACGCTTTTCCTGGAATTGCTCTAACCGCGGCGGCAATTGAAGGTTCCGTAGCTTCGTTACCGCTACAGGTCACGGGCGAAGGTCACAGCCGCGCTTTGGTGGTGCGCGGCGTTGCCAGGAGCAGGCTTGTTTCGCTGCCGGTAATTCCGGGGATCAGGCGGATACGTCTCAGCACCGCATCGAACTCGCTCAGCGTCTGGGTTCCGAGTTCTATCACCAGATCCCAACGGCCATTGGTGGTGTGGATCGTCGAGACCTCGGAGAAGCCGCCCAGCGCCCGGATGACGCGATCTGCGGCATGGCCTTCGATTTCGATCATCATGATGCCACGCACCCGCTGATCGACTGCGTCGGCGCGTAGAATGACGGTGTAGCCGACGATGACGCCGTCTCTTTCAAGTCGCTCGATCCGGGACCTTACCGTTGCCCGGGAGACACCCAGGCTAACGGCAAGGTCGGAAATGCTGCGCCGGGCGTCATGCCGCAAAGAGGTGATGATCTGCTCGTCGAGCCGGTCCATGATTGCTCACAACGGAAGTAGATGCTGCCACTATGATAAGGCACTTCAACAAATTTGCCAATTTGACATGTTCATTCTGCCAGCGATGCGGGCTTCACTAAAGCATCGCAATTTGGTGGGGTATGAGAATGCATTGCACGATCGTTGGGGCTCCGATCCAGGCCGGCTCAGGCAGGATGGGCTGCGAGATGGGGCCGAGCGCGCTGCGCACGGCCGGTCTGGCCGGCGCGCTGACCGAGCTTGGCCATACGCTGACCGACCTCGGAACGATTGTCCCTGCCGACATGCGCCCTGTCGTACACGGCAACGCGGTGGTGAAGGCGCTGCCGGAAATCGCCGCCTGGACGGCAGCGATCAGCGAAACCGCCTATGCTGCGAGCGCCGACGCAATGCCGATCTTTCTCGGCGGCGACCACAGCATTTCGGCCGGCACGCTCGCCGGCATTGCCCGCCGGGCAGCGAATGCCGGCCGGCCGCTCTTCGTGCTGTGGCTCGACGCCCACCCCGATTTTCATACGCTCGACACGACGACCAGCGGCAATCTGCATGGCGTGCCGCTGGCCTATGCCAGCGGGCAGCCCGGCTTCGAGGGCTATTTCCCCCGCCTCGCGGCGCAGGTGGACCCGGCTCGCATATGCGCGCTGGGAATCCGCAGCGTGGACCTGGCGGAACGGGATGCGTTGCGCAGAGCCGGCGTGACGGTCCACGACATGCGTTCGATCGACGAGCACGGCATCGCGCAACTGCTTCGCGCCTTTCTCGAACGGGTGAGCGCCGCCAACGGCATGCTCCATGTCAGCCTCGATGTCGATTTTCTCGACCCGTCGATCGCGCCGGCGGTGGGCACCACCGTTCCCGGCGGCGCCACCTTCCGCGAGGCGCATCTGGCGATGGAAATGCTGCATGACAGCGGGCTCGTCACCAGTCTCGACCTGGTCGAACTCAACCCTTTTCTCGACGAGCGCGGCCGCACCGCCACGCTTTTGGTCGACCTGACCGCAAGCCTGATGGGCCGGCGGATCATGGATCGCCCGACGAGGGGGTTCTGAGCCATGACCGTCAATTTGAACATCGTTCCGTTCGTCAGCGTCGACCGCATGATGAAGCTGGTGCTTGCCATCGGCATCGAGCGCTTCCTGGTCGAGCTTGCCGCCTATATCGAAGAGGATTTCAGGCGTTGGGAGCTGTTCGACAAGACGCCGCGCGTCGCCTCGCACAGCATTGACGGCGTCATCGAGCTGATGCCGACCAGCGACGGGCAGCTTTACGGCTTCAAATACGTCAACGGGCATCCGAAGAACACGCGTGACGGCCGCCAGACCGTGACCGCTTTCGGCGTGCTTGCCGATGTCGGCAACGGCTATCCGATGCTGCTTTCGGAAATGACCATCCTGACTGCCCTGCGAACGGCGGCCAGCTCGGCGGTCGCGGCGAAATACCTCGCTCCCGGGGCCGCCAGATGCATGGCGATCATCGGCAACGGCGCGCAATCGGAATTTCAGGCTATTGCGTTCAAGGCGCTGCTTGGCGTCGACAGGCTGCGCCTCTACGATATCGACCCGGCGGCCTCGACCAAATGCATGAAGAACCTTGCCGGCATGGGTTTCGACATCAAGCTCTGCGCGTCGGCGCAGGAGGCCGTTGAAGGTGCACAGATCATCACCACGGTAACCGCCGACAAGCGATCGGCAACAATCCTGACCGACAACATGGTCGGGTCCGGCGTGCACATCAACGCGGTCGGCGGCGACTGCCCGGGCAAGACCGAGCTGCATCGCGACATTCTGCTGCGCTCGGATATTTTCGTCGAATATCCGCCGCAGACGCGCATCGAAGGCGAGAGCCAGCAGCTCGATGCGGACCATCCGATCACCGAATTGTGGCAGGTGATGACAGGAAAGGCAGCAGGCCGGACGGACGCCGGACAGATCACGCTGTTTGATTCCGTCGGCTTTGCGATCGAGGATTTTTCCGCGCTACGCTACGTCCGCGATCAGCTTCAGCGGACCGGCCTTTACGAGGAACTAGACCTTCTGGCCGATCCCGATGAGCCGCGTGACCTGTTCGGCATGCTGCTGCGCGCCGAAAAAGTGGCCGGGCTGGCGGTTGCCCGCAGCTGAGCTGCGATCCCGTCGGTCAGTCCTTCTTTTCCTGGTACAGGCGCTCGGTCGCGCGCTCGCTTTCGCTGCGCTCCGCCGGGCCGCGACGGCGCTGGGTGAGCAGGGCGTAGGCGATCAGGATTGCCAGCAGCAGTGGACCGCCTGCAACAACGAGCAACCACAAACTAGTCTCAAACATCGAACCGTCTCCTTTCCCTCACAACCGGGAAGGACCAGAACCGTTCCTCCGTCTTGTCGGAGGTCGCCCGCACCGCGTAGCGTGATTCAGGATTTTGTGCCTCGAGCAGGACGTTCCACGCCTTGTCGGCATGCAGGATGCTCTTATCTAGAGTCTTATCATTCGGTCACAGGCACTCTCTGCAAAGTGAAGGGAACCACAAGGGCTTTCCGACATTTGGTTGTTCAAGAGACAAACGTGCAGCCACACCGGCTCCGGGGCTAGGAATACCATGCGTGAGAATCAATCCGACGTCTTCGATCTGTTTTCCGAGGTTTACAAGAATGCGGCGCAGGAGGAGATAAGCCTCCAGCAATATCTGCTTGCCTGCCGCGAGGACAAGTCGATGTACGCCTCGGCGCCCGAGCGGATGGTCGAGGCGATCGGCGAGCCGACCTTTGTCGATACCAGCAAGGACGAGCGGCTCGGCCGTATTTTTTCGAACCGGACGATCAAGATCTATCCGACCTTCGCCGACTTTTACGGCATGGAGGATACGATCGAGCGTATCGCCGGTTATTTCCGCTATGCCTCGCAAGGGCTCGAGGAACGCAAGCAGATCCTGTATCTCCTCGGCCCGGTCGGCGGCGGCAAGTCCTCGCTTGCGGAGCAGTTGAAAAGGCTGATGGAGCAGCGTCCGATCTATACGCTGAAGGTCGGCGGCCAGGTCAGTCCGGTCTTCGAATCGCCGCTCGGGCTGTTCGACCCCGACCGCATGGGCGACCTTTTGGAGGACAAATACGGCATCGCCCGGCGGCGGCTGAACGGCCTGATCTCGCCCTGGGCGGCCAAGCGCCTCGACGAATTGTCCGGCGACATCTCCAAATTCAGCGTCGTCAAGCTGATGCCGTCCAGGCTTCGCCAGATCGGCATCGCCAAGACCGAGCCGGGCGACGAGAACAACCAGGACGTTTCGGCCCTGGTCGGCAAGGTCGACATCAGGCAGCTGGAAAACTTCAGCCAGTCCGATCCGGATGCCTATTCCTATAGCGGCGGCCTGAACCGGACCACGCAGGGACTGCTCGAATTCGTCGAGATGTTCAAGGCGCCGATCAAGGTGCTGCATCCGCTGCTGACCGCGACCCAGGAAGGCAGCTACAACGGCACCGAGAATTTCGGCGCTTTCCCCTATCAGGGCATCATCGTTGCCCATTCCAACGAATCGGAATGGCTGCAGTTCAAGAACAACAAGAACAACGAGGCGTTCCTCGACCGCATCCTGGTGGTCAAGGTGCCGTATTGCCTGCGGGTCACGGAAGAGCGGCAGATCTACGAGAAGCTGTTGCGCGAAAGCGAATTGGCCTCCAGCCCCTGCGCTCCGGAAGTGCTCGATATCCTCAGCCGGTTCACCGTTTCGACCCGCCTGGCCGAACACGACAATTCGCCGCTCTACACCAAGATGCGCGTCTATGACGGCGAGAACCTCAAGGAAACCGATCCCAAGGCGAAGTCGGTCCAGGAGTACCGAAACGCGGCCGGTGTCGATGAAGGCATGACCGGCGTCAGCACCCGCTTCGCCTTCAAAATCCTGTCGCAGACCTTCAACTACGACACCGAAGAGGTCGCCGCCGATCCGGTGCATCTGATGTACATCCTGGAAGAGGCGATCAAGCGCGAGCAGTTCCCGAAGGAAACCGAGGCGGACTATCTCGATTTCATAAAGTCGGAGCTCGCCACCCGTTATGCCGAGTTCATCGGCCACGAGATCCAGAAGGCCTATCTGGAATCCTACAGCGAATACGGCCAGAACCTGTTCGACCGCTACATCGCCTATGCCGATGCCTGGATCGAGGATCAGGACTTCAAGGATACCGATACCGGCCAGATCCTCAATCGCGAGGTTTTGGACAACGAACTGTCGCAGGTCGAAAAGCCGGCCGGCATCGCCAATCCCAAGGACTTCCGCAACGAAGTGGTGAAGTTCACGCTGCGCGCGCGGGCCAGAAACCACGGCCGTAACCCGTCATGGACAAGCTATGAAAAGCTGCGCGAAGTCATCGAGAAGCGGATGTTCGGGCAGGTCGAAGATCTGCTGCCGGTGATCAGCTTCGGCTCCAAGCAGGACAGCGTGACGGAGAAGCGGCATACCGAATTCGTGCAGCGGATGATCCAGCGCGGTTACACCGAGCGCCAGGTCCGCCGGCTGGTGGACTGGTACATGCGGGTGAACAAGGCGGGTTGAAGCCAGCCCGGGGTAACATATGCCGATCTTCATCGATCGCCGACTGAACCCGAAGGACAAAAGCCTCGGCAACCGGCAGCGTTTCCTGCGGCGGGCGCGCGAAGAGTTGAAGCGCACCATCCGCGATCAGATCCGCACCGGCAAGATCGCCGACGTGGACGCCGAGCATGCCGTTTCGATGCCGGCGCGAGGCACCGGCGAGCCGAGCTTCAACGATGCCCGGAACAGCGGCAGCCGCCAGCACGTCCTGCCCGGCAACAAGCATTTTGCCCCAGGCGACCGGCTGCCCAAGCCGGGCCAGGGCGGCGGCATGGGATCCGCCCCGGGGAGAACCGAATCGGAGGACGATTTCCGTTTCGTGCTGTCGCGCGAAGAGGTGCTCGACCTCTTCTTCGAAGACCTCGAACTGCCTGATATGGTCAAGCTCAACCTCAAGGAGATCCTCGCCTTCAAGCCGCGCCGGGCCGGCTTCGCCGCGACCGGCTCGCCGACCAACATCAATGTCGGACGCACGATGCGCAACAGCCATGGCCGCCGCATAGCGCTCAGGCGTCCCAAGCAGGAGGCGGTCGACGCTGTCGCGCAGGAGATCGCGACGCTGGAGGCCAAGCCGCAAAACGCCGAGATGCGGCAGCGCATCGTGGCGCTGCAGGAAGAGCTTGAGCGGCTGGAGCGCCGCCGCAAGCGGATCGCCTTTGTCGATCCGGTCGATATCCGCTTCAACCGCTTCGACGCCCAGCCGGTGCCGAACGCCAATGCGGTGATGTTCTGCCTGATGGACGTGTCCGGTTCGATGGGCGAGCGCGAGAAGGATCTGGCCAAGCGCTTCTTCGTGCTGCTGCACCTGTTCCTGAAGCGGCGCTATGACCGGACCGAGGTCGTCTTCATCCGCCACACGCACGAGGCGCAGGAGGTGGACGAGGAAACCTTCTTCTACAACACCCAGAGCGGCGGCACGGTGGTTTCCACGGCGCTCGAGGAGATGCACCGCATCGTCGAGCAACGCTATCCCAGCCGCGAATGGAACATCTATGTCGCCCAGGCCTCGGACGGCGACAATTTCGTCACCGATTCCGAGCGCTGCATCGCCCTTCTCGACGAACAGATCATGCGGCTTTGCCAGTATTTTGCCTATGTCGAGATCCTCGACGAGCGTGAGAGCCACATCTTCGGCGCCACCGACAACGGCACGTCGCTGTGGCGTGCCTACAGTGCGGTCAAGCTGAGATGGTCGAACTTCCAGATGAGCCGCATCGCCACGGCGGCCGACATCTACCCGGTTTTCCGCCAACTCTTCGCCAGACAGCCGGGTTATCAAAAGAGCGGTGAAAGAGGGGGCTGATGGCGAGCAAATCCGGGTTGCTGTTTTCCGGTTCCGACTGGGATTTCAGGACGCTGTCGCGCGCCTACGAGACCATCGAGGCGGTCGCCACCGAAGAGCTCCACCTCGACGTCTATCCGGTGCAGATGGAGATCATCTCGTCCGAACAGATGCTCGACGCCTATTCCTCTGTCGGCATGCCGCTGATGTACCGGCATTGGTCGTTCGGCAAGCACTACCTCTACCAGGAATTGCTCTACCGCAAAGGTGGGCGAGGGCTGGCCTACGAACTCGTCATCAATTCCAATCCCTGCATCGTCTATCTGATGGAGGAAAACACCATGGCCCTGCAGGCGCTGGTGACGGCGCACGCGGCGCTCGGCCATAACCATTTCTTCAAGAACAATTATCTTTTCCGGCAGTGGACGGACGCCGGCGCCATCCTCAGCTATCTCGACTTTGCCAAGGGCTATATTGCCCGCTGCGAAGAGCGGCACGGCGTCGATGCGGTGGAAGAGATCCTCGATGCCGCACATGCGCTGATGGAACAGGGCGTGTTCAGATATCACCGGCCGCCGAAGCTGTCGTCGGAAAAGCAGCGCGAGGGGATTCGCGAGCGCCTGGAATACGAGGAACGTTCCTACAACGATCTGTGGCGCACGCTGCCGCCTTCCAAGGACGGCACCAAGGTCCGCGAAACGGATACCATGACGGAGCGCAAGAAATCGCTCAAGCTGCCCGAGGAGAACCTGCTTTATTTCCTGGAGAAGAACAGCCTGATCCTGGAACCGTGGCAGCGTGAGGTCATCCGGATCGTCCGCGTGATCGCGCAGTATTTCTATCCCCAGCGGCAAACGCAGGTGATGAACGAGGGCTGCGCCACCTTCGTGCATTACACGCTGATGAACCTTTTGTTCGACCGCGGCCTGATCGGCGAAGGTGCCATGCTGGAAATCCTGCGCAACCATTCGAACGTGATCTTCCAGCCAGGGTTCGACGATCCGCGCTTTTCCGGTATCAATCCTTACGCGCTGGGTCTCGACATGATGCAGGACATCCAGCGCATCTCGACCGCGCCGACGGCTGAGGACCGCGACTGGTTTCCCGATATCGCCGGCAATGGCGACTGGCGCCAGACCTTGCTGGACGCCTGGGCCAACCATCGCGACGAGTCCTTCATCCGCCAGTATCTGAGCCCTACCCTGATACGGAAATGGCGGTTCTTTGTCCTTGCCGATGCCGCCAACGACCCGCATTACGAAGTCGCCTCGATACACAATGAGCGCGGCTACGAGAGCGTCCGCGCCGCACTCGCCCACAGGTACGACATCGGCGCCAGCCGGCCGGACATCCAGGTGGTGGACGTGGACCTGCTCGGCGACCGGCATCTGCGCCTGCAGCACAAGGTCAAGGACGGCATCGTGCTGGAAGGCGGCAGCCGTGACGCCACGCTGCGCCATATCCGCAAGCTCTGGGGCTACGAGGTCAGCATGGTCGCGGTCGACGCGCAGACCGGCGCCACACTCCACGAACGGTCGACCAGCCAGATCGGGGAATGACCGAACCGGCCTGCAGGGAAGTCGGGTGGCGTCGCCTTTACCGGATCACCAACCACGCTGTGGTCAGGGAGCAGGAACATGCGCGTATTGATGATCGCCGCCCTTCTTCTGGTCGCTGTCACGATGGCGCTGTCGCTTGCGCACGCTTTGGAGTTGCCGGGCAAGTTGCGCCTCAAGGAGGCTACCTACAAATCAGTGCAGGCGATCTACTATCCCGGCTTCACGATCGGCGGGTTTGCCGAGATCGGCGGCATCATTGCACTCGCCATCCTGCTCTACCTGACGCCTTATCCAAGCGCTCGATTCTGGTGGACCTTGGCGGCGCTTGTCTTCCTGCTGGCGGAACATGCGACCTATTGGTTGGTCACGCATCCCGTCAATAATTTCTGGGTGCAAGACGTTGCCATGCCGCAATCAGCCGCGACGTTTTTTTCAATGTTTTCTCGAAAGCAGACCGGCGACTGGAGAGATTTGCGCAACGTCTGGGAGACCTCGCATGTCGCCAGGGCAGGCCTGGCGATGCTGAGCCTCGTCTCAATTGCTGTCGCCGCGACATTTTTTGCTGAATAGCGCCGAGGGGATCAAGACGGCGCCCTCGTCCGCCAATTTGCGGCCACGAACGCTGCATCCGTCAGATCGGGGAACGGGAACCGGCGCCATACTGTCTTAACGTTAAGCGATCCCGCCGTTTCAGCGGTCGGCGCGATGCTTGTTGTGGGCGCTTTCCTGGTGCTCGCCGCGGATGATGTTGCGGTCGTCGGGATCGGCAATGTCCTTGGGGTCCGATCTGAGCTCGGCACCGCGCCGGAACGCCTCGCGCTCTTGCCTGGTCTTTTTCAAATCCGCTTCCGCGTCGAAATCCTTGCCAGCGTTTTTCGTGTTCTCGCGCTCTTCGATGATGCGCAATTGCTGCTCATGAGTCTTCTTTCCGGCCATTGGTGACGTCCTTCTTTCGATTTTCCGCTTCCCCCAGGGTCCAAATTCGCTACAGCCCGAAAGGATAGGTCTCGGGAAGGCCTGTCCCCGCATGTTCCGGCCCAAGCGGCGTCACGGCACTGGTTTCATCGAACCAGACGAAAGCATCGAACTGGCGGGCGAGCGAGGCATCCGCATAGTGGCTGTGCAACTCGGTCTCCGGCCGGTAGATAACGCCGATAAAGCGTTCCAGCCGGCGCTCCAGAAGCCGTTGGCGCAGCGTGTCGTCGCGCTCGAAATCGAGCAGGAAAGGCGAGACGCCGCTGTCATGGCAAAGCCGCTCATAGCTGTCGTTGTGGGAAGGACGAACCGGTTTCACTTCCATGTCGCCGTCCCAGTCGGTGGCGGCGGCCACCGTCCCGGAATGCGTGCTGAGCCCAATCAAGGCAACCTCGTCGCCAAAACGCTGGCGGCAGAGCTGGCCGATGTTCACTTCGTCCCTGACGATCCCCATCTCGGTATAGCGGGCATCGCCGATATGGGAATTATGTGCCCACACCACCGCCTTGGCGGCCGGGCCGCGGGCCTGCAGCAGGTGCTCCAGTGTTTCGAACATGTGGGTGTCGCGCAGGTTCCAGGACTGCGCGCCGCCGTAATACATGGTGCGGTAATAGCGTTCGGCGGAGGCGACCAGGCGGGCGTTTTGGGTGGCGTCGAGGAAATCGATGCCGTCCTGCTGCGCATAGTCGAGCTCTCTGGAAAGCAGTTCCCGGCATTGCTCGAGCACGGCCTTCTCGCATTTCTGGTAGCCGGAGGTGAGTGCGACACGGCCATAGGTGGCCGGGTCGTTCTGCCACGGCGTCAGGCAGCCATAGCGCTCGCGTGCGATCCTTGCCGCCTGCGGATCGATCCGGTCGAGATATTGCAAGACCGCCGCGATCGACCCGCCCATATTGTAGATGTCGAGGCCATAGAACCCGGCCCGCCGGGAGGATATCCTGATCCGCTCATTATGCTCTCGCATCCAGTCGACGAACGCCGCGACGTCGGTGTTGCGCCACATCCAGGTGGGAAAGCGCTGGAACGGCGGATCGGCGCCCGGCCGCGGTGGCCGGTGACGGACGTAGCGGTCGATCGCCGCGGCATCGGGCCAGTCGGCCTCGACCGCGACGATGGTGAAGCCATGCTTCTCGATCAGCCTGCGAGTGATCGCGGCGCGCGCGCGGTAGAACTCCGACGTGCCGTGGCTGGCTTCGCCGAGCAAGACGACGCGGCGGTCGGCAAACCGGTCGAACAGCGCACCGAAGGCGGGGTCGTCGAAATCCGGAAGCGGTTCGGCGGCGGTCGCTATCATCTGCGGCAGGCTGCTTCTGCGCTGATGCCGGTGCGGAAGATCGGCCGCTATTTGGCTGTCGCTGCCTGGCTCGCCCCAGCCTTGCTCGCCGATCAGTGGAACAAACCGCACGCCGCCGAAATCCTCCTCGGTGTAAGTTGCTGCGCCAGTCCGGGTGACTTTGAGCAGGCGCTGCGAGTCGAATTCGTCGCCGACCGGGATGATAAGCCGGCCGGCGACGTCGAGCTGTTCTTGCAGGGCGAGCGGTGCGCCGGGCCCGGCGGCCGCAACCAGGATCGCATCGAAGGGTGCCGCCTCGGGCCAGCCCTTGGTGCCGTCGCCGGTGCGGACTTCGATATTGTCGTAGCCAAGCTTTTTAAACCGCTGCCTTGCCGTTTCAGCCAACGCGGCGTGGCGCTCGATCGTGTAGACGCGTTCGACGATCCGGCTCATTACGGCAGCCGCATAGCCCGAGCCGGTGCCAACCTCGAGGACGTGGTCACCGGCTCCGATCTCCGCCATTTCGATCATCAACGCAACGATGTAGGGCTGCGATATCGTCTGACCTTCGGCGATCGGCAGCGGCCCGTCCTCATAGGCAAATTCTTCAAAACCAGGCTCGACGAAAGCCTCGCGCGGGACCTCGCGCATCGCCTGAAGGACATTGCGGTCGCGAATGCCACGGCGGCTTAAGTGAATGTCGACCATTTGGTTGCGGGCATGGGAGAGATCGAGCATTTTTCTGCTCCTCCTACGGGCCTCCGCCACAATCGCCCAAGCTGCTCAAACGGCACTTTGGCCGGTCCATGTCCCGGGGCCTCGGCAGTCCGCCTGGATTCATACAATGCGGTGCACCTTCCTAACCGTTGGCAAGCCCCGAGGTTCCCCAAACACCGACCCGCTTTTGTCGGGCTCGGCAGGTTGCAGGATCGGCAAGCGGCGCTGGCGGCCGCCCAAACTTATTTCGAGGCAAATCCTTTCTCCGGCGCGACGCCACCCCAGATAACGACGGACGAGGGTATTCCGGAGGCATTTCCATGAACGACGAGGCCCGCACCACTGCGCAAACAACCGGCCTTGACCAGATCGATGTGATGGACCGCTACTGGCGCGCCGCGAACTACATTTCGGTTGGCCAGATCTATCTGCTCGACAATCCGCTCTTGCGCGAGCCTTTGCTGCCCGAGCACATCAAGCCGCGGCTGCTCGGCCACTGGGGCACGACACCCGGCCTCAATTTCATCTATGTGCATCTGAACCGGATCATCCGTGAACGTGGTCTCGATGTTCTGTTCATCTGCGGTCCGGGTCACGGCGGCCCGGCAATGGTCGCGAACACCTGGCTCGAGGGGACCTACAGCGAGATCTATCCCGAGGTCGGCAAGGACGAAGACGGCTTGCGAAAGCTGTTCCGGCAGTTCTCGTTTCCCGGCGGAGTGCCGAGCCACGCGGCTCCGGAGACGCCCGGCTCGATCCACGAAGGCGGAGAGCTCGGTTATGCACTGGTCCATGCCTTCGGCGCCGCCTTCGACAATCCGAACCTTGTGGTCGCCTGCGTCGTCGGCGACGGCGAAGCCGAGACCGGCCCGCTCGCCGCGGCCTGGCATTCCAACAAGTTCCTGAACCCGGCATCCGACGGCGCCGTCCTGCCGATCCTGCATCTCAATGGCTACAAGATCGCCAGCCCGACGATCCTCGGCCGCGTGGAAGACGAGGCGTTGCGCAGCCTGTTCCTCGGCTATGGCTACGAAACCTTCTTCGTCGAAGGTCATGAACCTGCTGCGATGCATCGGGAGATGGCCCGCACGCTCGATACCGTGCTCGACCGGATCCACTCCATCCAGGAGCCTGCACGAGCCGCGGGCTGGAAGGGAGAGCGGCCGCTGTGGCCGATGATCGTGCTGCGCAGCCCAAAGGGCTGGACTGGGCCGAAAGAGGTCGACGGTAAGAAGGTCGAGGATTTCTGGCGTTCGCACCAGGTACCGGTATCGAACGCACGCGGCGATGCGGCGCACCGCCAGATCCTCGAAGACTGGATGCGCAGTTACGAGCCGGAAAAACTGTTCGATAAAGGCGGCCATCTCCTGGCGGAGCTCGCGGCGCTGGCACCTACGGGGTCACGACGCATGGGCGCAATCCCCTACGCCAATGGCGGCCTGCTGAAACAGGACCTCGTGCTTCCCGACTGGAAAGGCCTGGCGCTCGACGTACCGCGTCCGGGCGGCACTGTGGGAGAGGCGACGCGCACGGTCGGAAGCTATCTTCGCGACGTGGTCCGCTTGAACGCCGAGGCCAGGAATTTCCGGCTGATGGGACCGGACGAGACATCCTCCAACCGCCTCGACGACGTGTTCGAGGTTACGGACCGCGTCTGGATGGAGCGGATCGAGCCCTACGACGTCCATCTTTCCCGTGACGGCCGCGTCATGGAAGTGCTCAGTGAACATCTTTGCCAAGGCTGGCTGGAGGGCTATCTGCTGACCGGCCGCCATGGCCTGTTCTCGTGCTACGAGGCGTTCGTCCACATTGTCGATTCCATGGTCAACCAGCACGCCAAATGGCTGAAGACCTCCGGCGAACTTGCCTGGCGCAAGCCGGTCGCCTCGCTCAACTACCTGCTGACCTCGCATGTCTGGCGGCAGGATCACAATGGTTTCAGCCATCAGGACCCGGGCTTTGCCGATTTCGTCGCCAACAAGAAGGCCGACACGGTCAGGCTCTATTTCCCGCCCGACGCCAACACGCTGCTGTGGATCACCGACCATTGCCTGAAAACCTACAACCGCATCAACGTCATCGTCGCCGGCAAGCAGCCGGCGCCGCAATGGCTGTCCGCCGAAGACGCGGAAGCGCACTGCAAGGCCGGTGCCGGCATCTGGGAATGGGCCGGGACGGTTGCCAAGGGCGAAGATCCGGATGTGGTTCTCGCTTGCGCCGGCGACGTGCCGACGCTGGAGACGCTTGCCGCAGCCGACATCCTGCGCTCAGGCATTCCGGACCTGCAGATCCGCGTCGTCAATGTCGTCGACCTGATGATTTTGCAGTCGAATTCCGAGCATCCGCATGGCTTTGCCGACGACAGATTCGACGCGCTGTTCACCAAGGCCAAGCCGGTCATCTTCGCCTATCACGGCTACCCCTATCTCATTCACCGCCTGACCTACCGGCGCGCCAACCACGACAACATGCATGTGCATGGCTTTCGCGAGGAAGGCACGACGACGACGCCGTTCGATATGGTGGTGCTCAACCAGCTCGACCGCTATCATCTGGCGCTCGCCGCGATCGCGCGCGTGCCGGGGCTGGCCGAGCGGGCGAAGGATCTTGCCGCGGCGCTGCATGGGAAATTGGCTGAGCACACGGCCTATGTCCGCGAACATGGCGAGGACATGCCCGAGATCCAGAAATGGTCCTGGCCACAGGACAGCGCGACGAGGGCCGGCGATTGATGCGACGATCGATCCTTGCGTTGAATGCCGGCTCGTCGAGCATCAAGTTCCGACTTTACGATCTTGCAGCGTCCGCCGAGCTGGATCTTGCCTCGCGCGGTTCACTGGATCTGGGCGATGCGCCAAGGCTGACCGCGAAAGCCGCCGATGGGGAGCTGCAGTGCGATCGGCCACTTGCCGCAGACGCATCACGCGACATGGGCATCGGCCAGATGCTGCAATGGATCGAGAACGAACTTGGCGGAAGGAAACTGATCGCCGCCGGACATCGCATCGTCCATGGCGGACGCGAGTTCGTCGAACCTGTCCGCCTGATGCCGACAATTATCGAGGCTCTCGACAGGCTGACGCCGCTTGCGCCACTGCACCAGCCGCGCAGCCTCGCGCCGATCCGGGCGCTTGCCGCGTTGCGGCCCGACCTGCCGCAGGTCGGATGCTTCGACACGGCCTTCCATCGGACCATCGAGCCTCTGGTCAGCCGTTTCGCGCTGCCGCGCCACTATGAGGCAGACGGCATCCACCGCTACGGCTTTCACGGGCTTTCCTACGAATATGTCGCCGGCCGGCTCAAGCAGATATCGCCCGATCTGGCGGCGAAAAGAACCATCGTCGCCCATCTCGGCAACGGGGCGAGCCTGTGCGCCATGCGCGACGGGCGAAGCGTCGATACGACGATGGGCTTTTCGGCGCTTGACGGCCTGGTCATGGGCACACGCTGCGGCGCCATCGATCCGGGCGTGCTTTTGTACCTGCTATTGGAAAGAGGGATTTCGGGAGAGGCGCTGCAAGACATGCTCTACGAGGAATCCGGCCTGCTCGGCGTGTCCGGCATTTCCGGCGACATGCGCACGCTGGAAGCCAGCGACGACCGCCGGGCGCGCGAAGCGGTGGAGCTTTTCGCCTTCCGCGCCGCCAGGGAGATTGCCGCCCTCGCCAACACGCTGGGCGGGTTCGAATGCCTGGTGTTCACCGGCGGCATCGGCGAGCACTCGGCTCCGGCCCGCAAAGCGATTTGCGACAGGCTTGGCTGGCTCGGCGTGGCGATCGACGAGGCGGCCAACAGCTCCCATGCCGCGCTGATGAGCCAGGCGGAGAGCAAGGTCGAAGTCCGCGTCGTGGCGACCGACGAAGAAGGTGTCATCGCCCGCCACACGCGCAAGGTAATGGAGGGGCCCGGCTGATGCGGATGGCCTCGAATGACCCCGCTTGCGGCAGCCCTGCTCGTGCGGCTACGAAGCGAGCGCGGCCGATCTGTTGAAGACGATGGTCACTCGCGTTCCTTTGCCGGGGGTCGAGTCCACCTCGAACCGGGCTTTGGCGTTCTCGGTCAGCGATTGCGCGATCAACGCTCCGAGCTTGCCGGGTTTCGGCCAGGTCTCGCCTTCGGGCAGGCCGATGCCGTCATCGGCGACAACGATGCGAAAGCCGTCGCCGTCGACAACACTGCGCAGCGTGATTGTCCCGCCTTCGCGACCCAGAAAGGCGTGTTTCAGCGCGTTCGTCAAAAGCTCGTTGAGGTCACTCGCCAACTGCGAAGTCCCGGCGCGGCCACGCATCGCGGAGAGCCGAGATGATGGTTGGGAAGCGCCTGAAGGCTCAGTTCGAATGGCTCTGCTCGACCAGATGGTATCTGTACCGGTCACGAATATGCTCGTTGAAGAACCGGCCCTTTGACGAGGCTTTGCGGAATGCCTCGTGGACCTGCGGCGGCACGTCCTCGTAGTCATAGCGGTTTCCGCTCGGGACGAACCATACGGAAAGTACCCTCGTCGCCGGCTGGTAATCGATGTTCCTGATCGCAGTTGAAGGCATCCTCGACAGGTCCAATGCTCGGCAGTGCTCCATTCCATGCCGTCGTGTGAATAACCCTACACGGAGAGCGAGGTTCCTTCCTGCCTAAACCAGCCTTGCCGCTACGGGCCGGCTTCACCAAATATGGTTGATGCCATCGCCCAAGACATCGGCTGCAGCCCGCCAGGCCGATCTCTTTGCCGCCACCGACGACCTGCCGGAAGGATTCCGCTACCGGCCCGAACTGATCACGCCGGACGAAGAAGCAGAGTTGACGAGCCAGCTCGCAAGCCTGCCTTTTCAGGCTTTCGATTTTCACGGCCATCTGGCAAACCGTCGGGTGGTCGGCTTCGGGCTGCGTTACGACTACGACCGGCGCGAAGTCGTCGAGGCACCGCCGATACCCGGCTTTCTGCTGCCGTTGAGGGAAAAGGTTGCAGCCTTTGCCCACCGGCCCGCCGAGACCTTCGTGCAGGTGCTGGTCAACGAGTACCGGCCGGGCGCCGGTATCGGGTGGCACCGCGACAAGCCTCACTTCGAGGCGGTCGCCGGCGTTTCCCTGCTGGCCGCCTGCAGCTTTCGCCTGCGCAGGAAAAACGGCCCGCGATGGGACCGCAAGACGGTCACCGTCGAGCCAAGATCGGCCTATCTGATGACGGGCGCCGCGCGCAGTGAATGGGAGCACAGCATCCCGCCGGTTGCCGAGCACCGCTATTCGATCACGTTGCGCACGCTGCGGCCGCAACGCGCTTAAAGCAGAGCGGTGAGGAAGCCCAAGCACTGCCCTTAAGAACTGGGCTGAAACAAATTCATCCGTCGCCATGCCGACTGGCAAAGTCCGCCAACATGGCGCGCTGGCCTTTCAGGATCTTATGGTTGGCTTCAGGCAGGGAGAACCAGCCCGCTCTGTCGACTTCGGCGAATTCCTTCATCGAGCCGGACCTTGGCGGCCATTCCGTGACGAAGGTGTTGCTGCTGATGGCGTCGCTGTCGAAATCCGCCTCGACGCACCATGCGATGACGAGCTTGCCGCCCGGCTGCCGGTAGCTGCCAAGGTGTTCGAAACCTCCATCGATGGCGACGCCGAGTTCCTCTTCGGCCTCGCGTTTTGCCGCCGCTAGCTCGTCCTCGTTCTCGTCGATCAAGCCCTTCGGGATCGACCATGCGCCGTCGTCCTTCTTCGCCCAGAATGGGCCGCCCGGATGCACCAGCAAGACCTGGAAATGTCCTTCGCTTCGGCGAAAGATCAGCAACCCTGCGCTGCGTTTGGCCATTGCGCTATTCCCCTGACGAAAATGAAACGAACGTTCTCGTCCGGGCGGGCCTATGGAATAGCCTGCCACGGCGGAACGATTTCCGCTCGCAGCCGTTCCGTCCGTTCGGCAAATGAGTGATCGACATGGCGACGCCACGAGCTGCCTGGAAGGGCTTTATGAAAGTCGGATCTGTTTCCTGTGGCGTCAAGATCATCGGCGCCGTCAGCGAGGCCGAGAAAGTGCATTTCAGGATCCTGAACCGCAAGGACGGTCTTCCGGTCAAGAGCGCCTATATAGACGAGGAGACCGGCGACACGGTCGAGGTGGCCGAGCAGGTAAAGGGCTACGAGGTCGAAAAGGGCGAGTTCATCCGCATTGAGCCGGACGAAATCAAGAAACTGAAGATGGTATCGCAGCATACGCTCGAGATCGGCGAGTTCGTGCCCGCCGCCGAAATCGACGCACGCTACCTCGAAAAACCCTACTATCTCGTTCCGGCCGACGCGCCCTCCACGGAGGCTTTCGCGGTGATCCGGGACGCCATGGCCAGGAAAAAGGTAGCAGCCCGCTCCTGCGTCGTACTGTACCAGCGTGGCCGAGAGGTGCTGATCCAGCCGCTGGGCAAGGGCATGGTGATGACTGAATTACGCAACCACAATGAAGTGGTCGCAGCGGACGCGGTGTTCGAAGGGCTGAAGGATCGCAAGGTCGATCCGGAGATGCAGGAAATCGCGCAATTGCTGATCGACAAGAAGCCGGCCAAATTCGACCCGTCGAAGTTCGAAGATACTTATGAACAGGCGCTGGTTGCGATGATCGAAGCCAAGCGCAAGGGCAAGAAACCGCCCAAGCCGGCACCCGAGCCGAGGACGAACGTCGTCAATCTCGCCGATGTTCTGCGCAAGAGCCTGGCGCAAGAAGGCGGCAAGGCTCCGAGCAAAGGTCCGGGAACGGCCGCGAAACGCAAATCAGCCTGAATGTCCGAAAGCAGACCGAACGGAACCGAAAACGCTCGCGCGCATTTAGATGACGAAGCAATCCGTCGGCAAGCCAAGCGGAGCGGGGGACTGGTGGACGTCGTTGAACTAAAGACTGGCGGAATCCCGCAAGTTTCCTCCGCCGATCTGATGCAGGCGTTGCCTGTGGCCGTCTACACCACCGACAGACAAGGCTACATCACCTTCTTCAACGAAGCCGCTGCCGATCTTTGGGGATATCGTCCGGTTATCGGCCAGGACCGCTGGTGCGGTTCATGGAAGCTTCGCCACCTCGACGGGCGACCGATGGCGCACGACGAATGTCCGATGGCCGTTGCCTTGCTGGAAGAGCGGGACGTTCGTGGGGGCCGGGCGATCGTCGAGCGGCCGGACGGCCAGTTCATCCCGTTCAGCGCGCACCCGGCCCTGCTTCGCGATGCGACCGGCGAGGTCGTCGGCGCCATCAACACCTTGCTCGACCTCCGCACCCAGGCGCTGGCTGACGACGTCGGCATAAGGCTCGCTGCCATCGTCGAATCCTCGATGGACGCGATCGTGTCGAAAGACCTGAACGGCATTATCACCAGCTGGAACGACGCCGCACAACGCCTGTTCGGCTACACGCCCGCCGAGGCGATCGGCCGCCCGGTGACGATCCTCATCCCGCCCGACCACCTGGATGAGGAAGCCATGATTATCAGCCGCATTCGCGCCGGCGAACGGATTCCCTCATACGAGACCATCCGGCAGCGCAAGGACGGCACCCTGGTACCGGTTTCGCTCACCATCTCGCCGATACGCGACGGCATCGGGCGTATCATCGGCGCCTCCAAGATCGCGCGCGACATCAGCCCGCATAAGGAGAGCGAACGGCGCATCCGCACACTCATGCGCGAAGTCAACCACCGCGTCAAAAACCAGTACTCGGTGATCGTCTCGATGATCCGCGAGACCAGCAAGCTGGCGGGGACGCCAGAGGCTTTCCTTTCACAGGTCCGGGAACGCATCATGGCGCTTTCGGAATCGCACGATCTGCTGGTCGATGCCGAATGGCGCGGCGCGACTATCGGCGAATTGATCCATGCCCAGACCAAGGCCTTCGCGACACAGGCCCGTCTGTCGATGAGCGGGCCGATGATCATGCTGCAGCCGAACGCCGTACAATATCTCGGCATTGCCTTTCACGAGCTGGCCACCAATTCGGTAAAGCACGGAGCGCTGTCGCGCCATGACGGACGGGTCGAGGTCGAATGGACCGTGATGCCAGCCGCCGATGGCAGCGACGGCTTCCGCCTTGTCTGGCGGGAACTGGACGGGCCATTGGTGGATGAAAACACGCGACGCGGTTTCGGAACGGTTGTGCTCAAACGCGTCACGCCGCAGGCGCTCAGCGGCACCGGACGCCTGGAATTCGACAGGAGCGGCATCACCTGGACGCTGGAGGCGCCGCTGCACTTCGTGCAGATGTCGATGACTGGCATCGCGGCTGATTGAAGGCCGCTACACCGGCCGCGGCTTGGCGGCCGTGTGGCAACGCAATCCCTGTGGAGGCAATCAGGAGGAGCAACGATGAGTTGGCTGGGCACCTGGCGGAACCAGTACGGGTCGGTGGTCGAAATAACCGGCGAAGAAGGCGGACGGATCAGCGGAACCTTCAGGACGGCGCTGGAGGACAGCGCCTTCTTCGGCATGACGGTGCCGCTGTTCGGTGCCTGCCATGGAGACGTCATCGGATTCACCTGCGCGGCCGAAGGGCGGGTCGGAGCCGCAGCGGTGAGCTATACCGGCATCCTCAGGAACGGGAAGCTGGAGATGCTGTGGCACACTGTTGCCGATGCCGCTTTGTCGGCGGAAAAGGAAGGGGCGCCGGCCCGAGCCAGGAAACTCCCCGCCTGGCGCGCCTTTGGAACCAGCCTCGACAGTTTTGAACGCGTCTCCTGACGTGTCGCGCCTGCTGCGGCGGCATTCAGCACGCAAGTGAGGGAGCAGGGCGTCCCGTTGTGCATCGGAACTCGCGCTGACTATGGCGCGTTGGTGCGCCAGGAATGCGCTGTTCGTTACGGGGTCGATCCGATGAGCGTGCTGTATCGCGCGGCAAAAATCGCCGAACAGGCCCATGCCGCACAGGCGGACAAGACTGGAAGGCCTTATATCGAACATTGCCGCCGGGTCGTCGATGCCGTCGAAACGCTCGACCAGAAAGCCATCGCCTATCTTCACGACGTCATCGAAAAAGGCGACGGCTGGAACCGCGACCGGCTTGAGGCGGCCGGGTTTGGACCGTCCATCGTATCTGCCGTCGATGCCATGACGCGGCGGCCGAACGAAGACGATGCCGCCTTCGTTCGCAGGGCCGCGGCTAACCCGCTGGCATTGCCGGTCAAGCGCGCCGATCTCGCCGACAATCTATGGCAGGCACGGCAGATCGGTGCCTCGACGGCGAAATACGAAGACGGCCTGCGCATCCTCAAGGAAGAGTTCCCGAGCTGACGGAAAGCTGGCGGCTATCGCCGATGTGGGTCTACTCGGTGACGTGCGGCGTGTGCCGCTTGTCTTCCGCGGGATCGGCCTCGATCCGCGCCCGGTCGGGATCGAACGCACCATGGCGGGCGATCGCCAATGCCGGGGTGTCGGGCGTCTCGTAGGCCCACATGAAGTCTTCTGCCGACGAACCGACCGCATGAACACGCCAATAGCTTGCCGTGCCCTTCAGCGCGCCGTGGCTCGTTGTGTTCGTCTTCTCCAACAGGTCGAAATAGATGTCCTCGAAGGGGATGTAGAAAACCGGATCATGGCCGTCTTCATAGAGCAGCTTTGCCCGCTCGCTCGACGCAATAATGGCATCGGAGAACCGAACGGTCACAGTTCCATCGAACGGGACAATCCTGAGCGGGCCTGGGCGGGGGGCGGAATCTGCGGCTAAGGACTGCATTCGACTTCTCCGTTGACTGCGCTGCCTTCCCGAAACGTGTTGTTGCCCGTCTGAGTTCCAGACCGCGGGCGCGCCGAGGCCGGTGGTGGAACGGTTTTGCAAGGTCGTCGTTGTTTCAGACCTCCGCACGCGCCATAATCGCAATGGCCGCCACTCGCCGACTCAACCGCAAATGGACCACATGCTGGATCGATCGCCTACCCTCCCAAGGTCACTTGGCGCTGCGCTGCGAAGGGAAGTGCCGCGGTTTACGGCACCCGGCAGTGAAATTTCATGCACCACGGTCGCATCCTACAATGTGCATAAATGCGTCGGCACCGACGGCAGGTTCGATCCGGAGCGGGTCGCGGCCGTGGTCAAGGAGCTCGATGCCGATATCATTGCTTTGCAGGAGGCCGACGAAAGGACCGGAAGCAGGCAGGGATTGCTGGATCTCGCAGCACTCGAGCGCGACAGCGATCTCGTCCCCACACATGTCCCGGAAAACCGCCGCAGCCATGGCTGGCATGGAAATCTGATCCTGGCGCGACGCGGCGTGGTCGAAAGCGTGAACCAGATCCGGCTGCCCGGCCTCGAGCCGCGCGGCGCGGTTATCGCGGACCTGGAGCTGAAGGGCGTCTCGCTCAGGATCATAGCCGCGCATTTCGGCTTGCTGCGGCGCTCGCGCTCGCAGCAAGCCAACGCGCTTGTCGAAGCCACGCACCCGGTTCTGCGGCCGACAATCTTGCTCGGCGATCTCAACGAGTGGCGCGTCCGCAACAGGTCTTCGCTGCTGGCCCTGCTGCCGCATTTCGGTCCGATCGATGCGGTTCTGCCGAGCTTTCCGTCGCGCTTTCCGCTGTTTGCGCTCGACCGCATCCTGGCCAGGCCGCCGCACCTCATTTCCAGCATCGAGGTGCACACGACGCCGCTGGCGCAGCGCGCCTCCGACCATCTGCCCATCAAGGCCCGCCTGAACCTGGACGCGATAAGGCAGCCGCGACTGCAACCAGAATGAACCTGAAGGGTTGTTAGTCAGATTTTCAGATCGTTTGCTTCGCTGACGTTCGCCGGTGCATTTCATGGATACAGCCATTTCGCGGTTTGCCCAGGACAAGATCGCGGCCGGTAATAGCGGACTGCTGCTGATCGCCGACAATTATGACGCGTTTGCCGCGCGAATCCTTGCCGCGCGCAGTGCTACCAGCAGCCTCGACCTGATGTACTATCTCTGGCACGACGACCATAGCGGCCGGCTGCTTATGCAGGAGGTCGTCAAGGCGGCGGAGCGCGGTGTCCGCGTCCGCCTGCTGCTGGACGATATCAATCCGCGCAACAGCGACGCCGCTTACCTGGCGCTCAACAGCTACAAGAACATCGAGCTGAGGCTATTCAACCCCAGCGGCATGAGGAACGGCAGCATCTTTCGCTCGCTGGAGATGGTCGCCCGGCTGTTTGCGATGACCCGCCGCATGCACAACAAGGCCTGGATCGCCGACGAGAGCCTGGCCATCGTCGGAGGAAGAAACATCGGCGATGCCTATTTCGACGCTGCGGAGACGAATTTTCGTGATCTCGACCTGTTGCTTCTCGGTCCTGCCGTAGGGCAGACGATGCAGATCTTCGAGGCGTTCTGGAATTGCGAGGCGGCAAAGCCGATCCAACTGCTCAATCCGGCTACGGCGGGCTCGCGCGCCGATTTCCTCGACAATCTCGATGCGACCGCGGACGGCCAGCTTTTGAACAGCCTGCGTGCCTGGCGCACGATCACGGAGTTCATTGTAGCGCACAGCGACGTCTGCTGGACGAAAGGCGTTCGCGTCATTTCCGATCCGCCGGAAAAGGTGCGCGGCAAGAGGCGCAGGAACTGGCTGACAAAGGAGCTGCTTCCCGCTATCGCGGCGACCAGGCAGCGCCTCGAAATTGTCTCGCCCTATTTCATCCCCAGCCGCACCGGGTTGGCCATCCTGTCGAAGCTGGTGGACCGTGGCGCCGAGGTTGCAATCCTGACCAACTCGCTCGCCGCGACGGACGTCGCCGCCGTGCACGGCGCCTATGCCAAATACCGCCGCAAGCTGCTTAAAAAGGGTATCCAGCTTTTCGAATTGCAGCCATTCGACCGCCAGGCCAACATCTCCGTTTTCGGCTCAAAGGGAGCCAGCCTCCACACCAAGGCCTTCACGGTCGACGACACGTTGGGGTTTGTCGGTTCCTTCAATTTCGATCCGCGTTCGGTGTCGTTGAATGCGGAAATGGGCGTGCTTTTCCATGATACCAATCTGGTGATGGAGTTGCGCCGGCGGTTCGAGCGCGAAAAGTCGGCGCAGACGAGCTACCAGCTGGTCTTGGACAAAGGCGCCTTGCGGTGGCTCGGCATGGCGGATGGCGAGATGCGGCAATACTCGCATGAACCCGAGGCCAGTCTCTATCGGCGCATCGTTGCAGCGCTGGTTGGATGCCTGCCTATCGAATCGCAATTGTAGAGGCGACGGATTTGCCGGAACGCAACTCTTTGCTGGAACGGAACTCCGGGATGACGAGTTGTAACCGTTGTCCGGAGCATGCCGATGAAGACCACGATATACAGTTTTCTTGCCGAGCTCTTGCCATTCTGGATGGCGCATAAACGCAAGATGCGCGCCGACCGTGTCGCTGAGCGGCCGACACGATCTGCCGCAGATGACGATGTTCGGCCGTCCGGCGACCCGAATCGCGCAACACCGGCGCGACGGCGCAACGCGTCTTAGGGCGGGATGCCTTCAAATTACATCCCCCTCCAACTGTCTGGTTAGCCGCATTTCTGCGACGCCAAATGATTTCCCTGGCTGCAAAGCTCTAGCTCCTTGGCGATCACGCTATTGTCAAGTATCGCTATTCGAAATCCGGCGTTGCCAAGCATCCATTTTGCAGCACGTACGTTAATGGCACTACAGTTTGCCGCTACAGGTGAGCCCCATGAGTGATAGTGCGATAGAATTCTTGCAGGACTGGATTCACGAAAACGTTCATGTGCCGCCGCCTCCGATCAGGCTTGAAAGAGAGGCGGAAATCCTCGCCAGGGAATGCGAGGAAGAGGCGGCCGACGCCGGCGTACCCATCGAAGACATCGAGGAAGAGGTTGGCGACCTCAAGGATCTGCTCGTCGCCAAGCTTGAAGACGCAGCCGAGGACGAGGCCCGGCATCTGAATGGCGATGGCCAAAGGGCTTCCATGCCGGCGGCCGAGCAAAAGCCGTCCGTGCAAAGCCGTTCCGGAGCCGCTGTAAGGGTATGAACGAGGTGCGCCGCTTCGGCCTATTGTCCGATCAGCGTCAGCCCGAACAGGATCATCAGCCAAAGCCCGGCAGCAGCGACCGCAAGACGCGGCAGGACGCCGGCGCTGGCCAGATGCATGAACAGGATGGCGATGACGGCAGCCTTGGCCGCGGCGATCGTCAGGTTGAGTGCCGAATTGAAGGCGCCAAGCGCCAGGAAGGACGAGCCGACAGTCAGGGCCAGCAAGGCCAGAAGCCCGACATAGGCAAGCGTGAGTTTGCGGAACTCGCTCATCTGTTGATCAGATAGAGGACGGGGAACAGGAAGACCCAGACGATATCGACGAAATGCCAATAGAGGCCGATTGCCTGCACGCGGCGGAACCGGCCGGCCTCGATCGTGCGCGGCCACAGAGCGAGGATGCCGCCGATGACGATTACGCCGCAAATCAGATGCAAGGCATGCAGTGAGGTCATCGCGAAATAGAGGCCGAAGAAGAATTCGGCATGGACAGGATCCGGGCCCTTATAGATGAAAGGCGCGCCGAGCACCGGCGCCAGCCCTTCGCCGAATTCCCTGGCGTACTCCGTCGCCTTGATCGCCAGGAAGACGACGCCGAGCAGCGCCGTCGCAGCCAATGCCCGGCCGGCGGCGCGCCATCGCCGCGCGGCCGTGTACATATGGGCGAGCGCCATGGCGAAACTGCTGGTGATCAGGACGACGGTATTGGCCGTGCCCAGTGGCAGCGACAGATGCTTCGCCGCGCCGGCGAAGGCGTCGCCATAACTCAACCGGGCAAACATGAAGACGAGCAGGATGGCGCCGAACAGCATCGCCTCGGAGCCGATGAACACCCACATGGCAAAGCTGGCGGCTGCCGTTTCGCGAGCCGGCCGGTCGAAGGCGATGCTTGTCATCGGTGACTTCAAACCAGATCCTCCACCGGGTCCGACCGTTTCTCGGTCAGGCCTTTCATCGGATAATCGTAGGCTGGCCTGGTGACGGTCGGCATGCGATCGAAATTATGCGCCGGAGGCGGCGAGCTTGTTTGCCATTCGAGCCCGGTGGCTCGCCATGGATTATCCGGCGCCCGCGCGCCTCGAAACAGCGACCACGCCAAATAGAGGAGCGGCATCAGATAGCCGATCGCCAGCACCACGGCGCCTGCCGACGACAGGATGTGCCAGAAAGCGAATTCCGGCGGATAGGTATGGTAGCGCCGCGGCATGCCCAAAAAGCCGAGCACATATTGCGGAAAAAAGGTCAGGTTGAAGCCGATGAAGGTCACAGCCGCGGCTATACGGCCCCAAATCTCCGAATACATGCGGCCGGTGAGCTTCGGCCACCAGAAATGCAGCCCGGCCATGTAGGCGGTCACCATGCCGCCGACCATGATGTAGTGGAAATGGGCGACGACGAAATAGGTGTCGTGAACGTGGACGTCGACGGCGAGGGCGGCAAGGAAAAGGCCGGCCAGCCCGCCAAAAGTGAATAGCGCCAGGAAGAACAGGGCATAAAGCATCGGCGTCTCGAAGCTGATTTCGCCCTTGCGCAGCGTCAGGCTCCAGTTGAACACCTTTATCGCCGATGGGATCGCGACGCAGAAGGACAGGAACGAAAACACCACGCCGGCATAGGCCGACTGCCCGCTGACGAACATGTGGTGGCCCCAGACGAGAAAGCCGAAGACGGCGATCGCCATTGAAGCCAGGGCGACGGCCTTGTAGCCGAACAGCGGCCGGCGGCTGAAGCACGGCAGCACTTCCGAGACCACCCCCATGCCCGGCAGGATCATGATGTAGACGGCGGGGTGCGAGTAGAACCAGAACAGATGCTGGAACAACAGCGGATCGCCGCCGAGGTCGGGATTGAAGATGCCGATGCCGAAGACGCGCTCCAGCACGATGAGGATCAGCGATGCTGCGAGCACCGGCGTTGCCAGCACCATCACCAGGCTGGTGGCGTACAGCGTCCAGACGAAGATCGGCAGCCGGAACCAGGTGAGGCCGGGCGCCCGCAAGGTGTGGACGGTAACGATGAAATTGATGCCGGTCATGATTGTCGAAAAGCCGACGATGAAAACGCCAAATGCCGCGGTCGAGACAAAGCCGTTGGCATAGAGCGTCGACAGCGGCGTGTAGAAGGTCCAGCCGGTGTCGACGCCGCCCAAAAGCACCGAGGCGAGCGCGAACAGGCTGCCGAACATGAAGACATACCAGCTGGCCAGGTTGAGCCGGGGAAAGGCAAGATCGCGCGCGCCGATCATCAGCGGCAACAGGAAATTGCCGAGCGTCGCCGGGATCGACGGCACCAGAAAGAACCATACCATGATGATGCCGTGCAGCGAAAACAGCCGGTTGTAGACATCGTCGGAGACCAGGTCGCCGGCCGGCGTCGCAAGCTCGATGCGCATCAGCACGGCAAACGCACCGCCGAGGAAGAAGAAGGCCGTCAGCGAGACGAGATAGAGCCACGCTACCCGTTTGTGGTCGGTTGTCAGCAGCCAGGCGCGCGGCCAGGCACCCTCACTGAGATAGTTTGCCGGCGCCAAATCGCGATTCATTGCGGCGCCTCGCTGTTTGCCGCCGGGAACGAGGGAAATTGGAACGAAAGCGACTTGAGATAGGCCATCAGCATCTGCAACTCGGCTTCATCGACCAGACCGTCGAAGCTCGGCATCACCGGCTGGTAGCCGGCGGCGATTTCCTTGTTCGGGACAAGGATCGAATCGCGCAGATAGCGTTCGTCGGCGATGACCGTCTGCCGGTTCGCCAGCGCCACCGGCCGGCCGAAAATCCCATCGAGGCCGGGCGCCCGCACCTTACTGGAATTGCCATGACAGCCGGAGCAGCCGAGCGCGCGGAACAGTTTCCCGCCGCTCGCGGCGAGGCTTTCGCCTTCATCTTGGCTGCCCAGCCACGACGCATATTGCTCCGGAGCCAGCACCGTTACCCAGCCGCCCATTTCGGAATGCTGGGTGCCGCAATATTCGGCGCAGAACAGATGGTAGCGGCCCGGTTCGGTGGCAATGAACCAGACGTTGGTGGTGCGTCCCGGCACCGCATCCTGCTTCACCCGAAAGGCCGGCACATAGAAGGAGTGGATGACGTCCTGCGATGCCAGCGACACCACCACCGCCTTGCCGACCGGCACGTGCAGCTCGTTGATCTCACGCTGGCCGCCGGAATGGCGGAACTCCCACATCCATTGCTTGCCGAGGCCGGCGATCTCGATAGCGTCCGGCGGCGGATGGTCGCGCCGCACAAACAGGACTGCGCCCCAGCCGAAGAAGATGAAGGCCATCACCAGGCTGGCAATGCTCCATGTCATCTCCAGCGGCAGGCTGCGGGCACGCGCCCCGGTACGGTCGGCGGCGGAGCCGACGCGATATTTGACGGCGTAGCCGACCACGAGAACGGTCAGGAACAGGCCGAGCGCGGCCGCGAAGGCCAGCAATGTATAGAACAACGCATCGATGCTGCTTGCGATCGACGAGGCTTCCGGCGGGAAAAACCGGATACCGAAGCTCACGCCCGCCTCCTGCGCGCCAGCTGCAGTATGGCCGTCGCCAACCCCACCACCATCACGATGCTGGCGAGCTTCAAGGCAGCCCAAATCGCCGGCGCA
The DNA here is from genome assembly GCF_040317575.1 of Mesorhizobium sp. M1423. Classification (NCBI taxonomy): domain Bacteria; kingdom Pseudomonadati; phylum Pseudomonadota; class Alphaproteobacteria; order Hyphomicrobiales; family Phyllobacteriaceae; genus Mesorhizobium; species Mesorhizobium sp. M1423. The sequence goes on along the minus strand of NZ_JAMYKU010000031.1, from coordinate 23,462 downwards.
TATTGCCCCTTAGAGGTATCGAAGCCGGCGCAGAGCAGGAAGGCATGATCGGCGATCGAGCCGAGCTTGCCGGAAGATGCCTCGACAAGGGCAAGCTTAAGATCGCGCGGCGTGAAGCTCAGCGCCGGCAGCACCTGCGCTATCCGGCCTTTCGGCGTCAGCGCGATGACGGCGATCGGATGGGCGAACTGGTCGATCCTGGCGCGTGTGTCGAAGCTGATGCCAGCCTCCGCCGCAAGGGCGGCACCGGCGCCGTCGGCACTGGTCAGGAACCGCCATGCCGACAGGTTCCTCGCGTCGGCCACAGCGGCGACGGTGGTTTGCGCATCGCTCGCATCACCGGCCGTGTCGGCGGCATCGATCGAGACGAACAAAGCGCGATAGGTTTCGGGATCGAGCGACGTCTTTTTCAAATCCGAAGCGACCGCCTGTTGGGTCACACCACAAAGGTTCGGACATTTGTCATAGCCGAAAATCAGCAGCGCCGGCCGGCCCGCAAGCGTTTGGCCGATCGTGCGCTGCACGCCGGATGCATCACGAAACACCCGGTCGAGGCTGAGCTGTGCGCCGATCTCGGGATCGAAGGCCGGGCGTGCGACGGCCGTGGCGGGCAGCGCCACGAGGAGGGAAAAAGCGGTTAGCCAAGCCTTCACGGCCTGCCTCCCTGGCCTGGCGCGGTCCGGCAGCGAGCGGCCTGTGGCGCGCGTGGTATCTCGGCCTCGACCAATCCGCAGTCGGCGCCGGCGGCCGCCGGCGGCTGCCCCCAGTTCGGCAAACCGTGGCTGACGATCGCCCACATGGCGTCCTCGATCGGAATGCGGGCAATGCCGGCGGTGCGGTCGACCCAGCCGACTTTGTTCAGTGCCTGCTCCTCCGCCTTGCGGAAGGCGGCTAGGTCGTCTTCCGGAAAGCGCTGCAAGGCGGGACTGGCTCGGTTGCCGGCCGACGATGGCCCCGGCAGCGGCCACAACGGTCTGGTGTCGAAGACGAGCCCGAGGACGATGGCTGATGCCGCCAGGAACAGCAGCAAGCCGGCCGCGAAGGCAAGCAGCGCGCCCGGCCAGATATCGCGCGTTTCGGGATGGCGGGCCGCCCTAGCCATGCGCCGGCCCCCGGCGCCAGAAGCCGATACCGTCCGGCCGGCCAAGCACGAAAAGCAGCAGCGCAAGCCAGAGGCCGCCGGCTCCTGCCAGCGCGGCAAGGTCGCACCAGAACGCTGTCACACCGCCACCGGCAAGCGGCGGTCTGATCCGCCACAGGACATCGACATAATGGCCGGCCAGCACGATGCCGCAGATCGACAGAAGGCCGGCATGGCTGCGCTTTAGATCCCGGCTGAGCAACCCGGCAAAGGGGATCGCGAATTGCAGCGCAATCAGCAGCCAGAGCAGATATTGCCAGCCATTGCTGCTGCGAATGAGGTACCAGCGGATCTCGTTCGGCAGGTCGCCGCCCCAGGTCACCAGCCATTGCATGAACGACAGGTAGGCCCATAGCAGCACGAAGCCGAACAGCATGTTGGCCAAATCCTCGCTCAGCGCGACATCCTCCTCGCCGCCCGGCATGACCTCGATCGAGCGGTTCGCACACAGCACCGTCATTGCCAGAGCGTAAGCGCCGACGACTTCGGCGGATGCTTCCAGCAGCGCATAGATCGTCGAGGAGAACTCCGGCTCGAGCGAGAGCATCCAGTCGATGGCAAAGATCGTCACCGTCAGCCCATGCGCAATCAATCCAGCGGCATAGGCCTTGCCGCGGCCGGCGCTGCCGCGGCCGCTATCGGTCGTTGTCCAGTCGAGCACGCGCCACGCCAGCACCAGCCAGATCGCAGCGCAGGCGGCAAAGCGCAACAAAAAGAACGAAACGTTCAGATAAGAGAATTTCAGGCGCACCGTCTCGGGCAATGCAGCCGCGTCGGCACTCGCCCAGGGAAAGACCAGGTCGAGCCTGGGCAGAACCGGCAGCAGCAGAAGCAGCGCCAGCGGCAGCGTCGTGACCAAGCCGCGTAGCGGCTGGCGGATTGCCTCGCCCCAGCGGCCACCGGTCAGCCCATGCACCATCAGGATGGTCAGCGCACCGAGCGGCAGGCCGAGCAGGAACAGCGCCGCAGGCAGCCAGCCGGCCAACATGGCTCTGAGGTCGAAGGCCAATCCCGCGGCGCAAAGCACAAGTCCGGCGGCGGCCACGGCAAGCGCCGGCAAAATCAAACGTTCGGTGGCAAGCCGCATCATCGATCTGGCTCCGCATTGAGCTCGGCGCGGAGGCTTTCCGGCAGTTCGGCAATTGGCGCCTCGCGCGAATATTGCAGGGCGCGGATATAGGCGACGATCGCCCAGCGGTCGGCAGGCGGGACGCGCGCCGCGTAGGAAAACATGGCGCCATAGCCGTAGCTGATGACCTCATAGAAATGCCTGTCACTCGCCTTGCGCAGCGCGTCCTGATGATAGGTGGGCGGCGCTGGAAAGCCACGCTCGACGACCATGCCGTGGCCGTCGCCGGTGCGGCCGTGGCAAGGCGAACAGAAGATGTCGAAGCGCTGCCGGCCTCGCCGCAGCAGCGTCATGGTGACCGGATAGGGAAACGTGTCCGGCACCGGCGAAAGATCGGCATCGCGTGCGACCGTGTCCTCGGCCGGCGCCCGCGCCGACATGCCGTTGGCGAACTGGTTGCTCTTTTCGAGCGGATCGTAGCGCGGCTGGTCCTCCATGTCCTGCCGGCAGCCGGCGAGCAGCAAGGCTGCCGCCAGCAGACTCGTGCGCATGTTCACGCCTCCACCTCCTCCACGGTTTCGGCGCCAAGCCGGGTCAGCTGGCCCTTGGTCACGCCCTTGCGGAACTTCGGATCGGCGGCTTCGACGAGCAGGTAGAACTTGCCGCCGCGCGCGTAGGTGAAGCTCGTGGCATTGAAGACCGGGTGGTAATATTCGGGCAGGCGATTGGCGGCCAGCCCGCCGAAGAATGCGGCCAGCGCGGCGCCAAGTATCGCCGCCTCGAAGGCAATGACGAGAAAGGCCGGCCAGGAATGCAGCGGCCGGCCGCCGACATTGAGCGGATAGTCGATCTCGACCGAATAGAGGATCAGCCCGTAGACAAACACCGCGCCAGCGACGGCGCCGCCAAGGATGGCCCACGGCAAGCGCGTCTTGCGCATGCCGAGCATCTCGGCCAACCCACGCACATGGAATGGCGAGAACGCGTCCATGCGCCGGTAGCCACGCGCCCGCATGGTGCGGACCGCCTCGGTCAGCGCTTCGGGATCGGCGAAAGCCGCGATGACGCCGTAAAGTCTCATCCTGCGCTGCCCCTTTCCTCGGCCAGCTCCTCGACCTCGAAGATGGTGATGGCCGGGAGGATGCGGATGAACAGGAAGACCAGTGCTAAGAAGGTGCCGATCGAGCCGAACAGGATGCCGAAGTCGAGCCACCTCAATGACTGCTCGCCCCAGGACGACGGCAGGTAATCGCGGCTTGGCCCGGTGACGACGATGACATAGCGCTCGATCCACATGCCGACGTTGATGATGAGTGCAATGGCGAACAGCCCCGGCATGTTGAGGCGCACCCGTCGGAACCAGAGCAATTGCAAAACTGCGCCGTTGCAGGCGAGCATGGCCCAGAACAGCGGCGCATAAGGTCCGAAGGCGCGCTGCCACATCATCGTGCGCTCGTAGATCTCGCCCGAATACCAGGCGAAGAAGGCCTCGGACGCGTAGCCATAGATGACGATCATGCCGGCGGCGATCATCAGCTTGGCGGCATTGTCCATGTGCCGCAGCGTGATCAGATCCTGGACCGAAAACGCCCAGCGCAGCGGGATGGCGATGGTGAGCACCATGGCGAAGCCGGACAGCAGCGCTCCGGCAACGAAATAGGGCGGAAAGATCGTCGAGTGGAAGCCCGGCGTGATGGCGAAGGTGAAGTCGAGCGAGACGATCGAATGCACCGAGACGACCAGCGGCGTGGCCAGTGCCGCCATCAGGAAATAGACCGTCTGATAGCGCGCCCAATGAAAGGCCGAACCGCGCCAGCCGATTGCCAGTATGCCGTAGAACAGCTGCGCCGGGCGCGATTTCGCTCGGTCGCGCAGGACGGCGAGATCGGGCAGCAGGCCCATATACCAGAACATCAGCGAAACGCTGGCATAAGTGGCGATCGCCGCGAAATCCCAGACCAGCGGGCTGCGCCATTGCGGCCAGTGCATATGGGTGTTGGGCAGCGGCAGCAACCAGTAGAAGAACCACGGGCGGCCGAGATGCAGGATCGGGAAAAGCCCGGCCATTGCAACGGCAAACAGCGTCATCGCCTCGGCAAAGCGATTGATCGAGGCGCGCCATGGCTGGCGCAGAAGCAGGAGCACGGCCGAGATCAGCGTGCCGGCATGGCCGATGCCGATCCACCAGACGAAATTGCCGATCATCGTGCCCCAGACGACGGGGACGTTGATGCCGTAGGCGCCAACGCCGACCGAGATCAGATAGGTGATCGAATAGAGGAAGATGAGGACGAAGACGAAGCAGGAAAAAAAAGCTGCCCAGAAATAGCGCGGCAGCCTGCCGTCGAGGACGATCGCACTGATACGGCCGCTGATCTCCGGAAGGTCGTGCCTGCCACGCAGAACGGGCAATGCGCCCGGTTTTGCAGCAAAAGCCTCAGCCATCGGCTTTCCCGCCTGACGAGAGACGGCCATTGACATTTTTGATCTTGCCGAGATAGGTGGTGCGCGGTCGCGTATTCAGCTCCTCGAGCAAGGCGTAGTGATGCGGTGCCGCTTTTTCCTGCGCCACCCTGGCGCCCTTGCTGTTGAGATCGCCGAAGACGATCGCCTGCGTCGGGCAGGCCTGCTGGCAGGCGGTCACCACCTCGCCGTCGGCTATGGCGCGGTTTTCGATCTGAGCCTTGATGCGCTTTTCGGAAATGCGCTGGACGCAGTAGGTGCATTTCTCCATCACGCCGCGCGAACGGACGCTGACGTCTGGATTGTGCACGGTCTGTTCAGGTCCCGCCGCATCCTTGTCGAATTCCTGGAAGTCCAGGAAGTTGAAGCGCCGCACCTTGTAGGGGCAGTTCTGCGAGCAGTAGCGCGTGCCGATGCAACGGTTATAGACCTGCGCGTTGAGCCCGTCATGGGTGTGGGTGGTGGCGTTGACCGGACAGACGACCTCGCACGGCGCCTTCTCGCAATGCATGCAAGGCACCGGCTGGAAAAAGACCTCGGGATCGTCGGGCGGGCCGGAATAGTAGCGGTCGATCCGCAGCCAATGCATCTCATGGCCGAGTGCCGACTCGTCCGGCCCGACGGTGGCGATGTTGTTTTCCGCCTGGCAGGCAGAAACACAGGCCATGCAGCCGATGCATGCCGACTGATCGATCGACATGGCCCAGGCTTCCTGGCTGTATTGCCAGTCAGGATAGAGCGACTCGCTTGGCGTCGGCGGCACGCCGTCGCGCACGAAGTACGGATTTTTGCGAAAGGCATCGAGCGAGGCATGGCGAACGATCGCCCTGCCCTCCATCGCCTGGTGGTGTTGTGTGGTGATGACCCGTGCGCTGCTGTCGCGCGGCGTGATCATGGCGCCATAGACGATCCAGGGAGCCTCAGGGCTTCGCAGCCTGTACGCGTCGTGGCCGTCAGCGAGTGCTGCCACCGAACCGAGCTTCCGGCCGAAACCCAGAGCAAGCGTCACGGTGTCGTCGGGATGGCCAGGCATGATCCAGACCGGCGCATCGATGTCCATGCCGTTCGAGGCGATATTGACGACCCGGCCGTTTTCCACCTGAAGCCGCCCGGCTGTCGCCGGCGACATCAGCGCTGCATTGCCCCAGACGACCTTGCTCAGCGGCCGCGGCAGCTCCTGCAGCCAGGCCGAATTGGCATTGCGTCCATCGCGCAGCCAGGGATCGGCAACGAAACGGATTTCGACGCCTTTTGCCGCTTCGATGCGCGGCTTCAGGCCGCGCAAATCCGCAGGCATCGCAACATAGACTGGAGTGCTGGCACTGCCGGATACAAAGCCGTCGCGAAGCGCCTCTCGCCACGCGGCATTGTCCAGTGCTTGCGCCCAAGTCGTTTGTGCCCATGTCCTGCGGACGAGCGGCAGCGCAGAAACAGCTAATTCACCGCCAAGCACGGCCAGGAGTTCATGCACCGTCCGCCCCTGGTAAAGCGGCCTGATCAGCGGCTGCACGATGGACGCGGTTCCGTCATGGGCGCGCAGGTCACTCCAGCTCTCGAGATCATGCGCAGCAGGGATATGCCAGTGTGCGACGAAGGCGGTTTCGTCGCGGTAGAGACCCCAGTGGACAAGAAGCTTCAGCTGCGAAAACACGTCGTGGACATCAAGTCCCGCAGGCGCAGTGTGGAGAGGATTGGCGCCAAGTATGACAACGGTGTCGATGTCCCGCGCGGCGATCGCCTGGCAAAGACGCGCGAGGTCGCCCTCGATGGGCATCGCGTCGGGCGGCTCGATCAGTTCCACGGTGTTGCCAAGCGCACCAAGCCGCGCATTCATGTCAAGAGCGGCGGCATGGACGAACGGCGTTTGATGGGCGCCCGGCACGATCAGCGCCGAGCGGCCGGCCGCCTTCAGGTCGTTCGCGGCGGCAGCCAGCCAGGTCGGGTCCAATGCCAAGGCGCTTGGCGCCGCTTCGCCGCCAAGCACGGCGCTCAGCGCCGCTGCGACGGTTTCGACCTCGCTCGGCCGCACCGGCCGGCGATGATCGGCGGCAGCGCCGGTGATCGTCGGCGTCGACTCCACCGCATAGAGCCGGCTCATCGTATCGTCCGCCCGGCGCACGCGGCGTCTTGCAGCGAAATCACGGGCGTAGGCGAGACGACCGGGGCCCTCGCCCAGGAAATCCGCGTCGAGACTGAAAATCACCTCGGCGCGATCAAACCGGCAGACCGGTGCAAGCGCCCTGCCGAACAGGGTCTGTGTGGCTTCGGTGCCGGACGGCGTCGCCAGGGGATCGTGCCGGAACAGCCTCAGCCTGGGATAGCGCGCGCGCAGCGCCTCGAGCTGCGCCTTCATGGTAGGCGAGGTCGTTGCTTCGATCAGCAGCGCCGTGCCAGCTCCAGCGAGCCGCGAGATGAGCTCGACCATGTCGGCAAGGAAGTCGTCATAGGCTGCGGGTTCGCCATGCTTCAGCGGCATGCGCGAGCGATCGGGGTCGAACAGCGACAGCACCGCCGCCTGCATGACAGCGTCCGTCGCGCCGCGCGAGGCCGGATGGTCGGGATTGCCTTCCACCTTGGTCGGCCGGCCCTCATGGCTTTCGACCACCGCACCGATGCCGTAGCCGTCGCTCGAAAGCGTGGTCGCGTAATAAAGCGGCCGGCCGGGAACGATGTTTTCCGGCTGGCGGATATAAGGCAGGATGTCCTCGGCCCGGCTGCAGGCGGCAAGCCCTGACAGCGACAGCGATGCACCCATCAGCTTCAGCAGCGTGCGCCGGTCGAGCCGCGCCGGGATGCGTTCGGCGATCGAAGGAAATTCGGCATCGACGAAGCGGCGGAATTCCGGTGTATCGGCGAGTTCGTCGAGGCTCCGCCACAGCTCCGGACCAGGCGAAAGCCGTTCGCGCAGGCCGGCCATGTCTGGAGCCGCAATCGGCTTGTCAGCGGTGGCAGACATAACAGTCGGTCATGGTCTCGGGGTGGATATCGAGAAGGCTGATGAGCGACCGGCGGATTTCGGCGATGCCGGCCGGCGGCTTCCAGTGCATCAGGAACACGTCCTGCGGCGGACGCAAATTGGGCTCGGGATCGCGATGGCATCCCAGGCACCATTCCATCGACAGCGCGTGCGCCCGCCGTATCAGCGGCATGTCGTCGACCTCGCCATGGCACGTCTCGCAGGCGACGCCTTTGGCGATATGGATCGAATGATTGAAATAGACGAAGTCGGGCACACTGTTCACCCGCTGCCACTGCAATGGCTGCCCGGAGGCAAGGCTCGCCCGTACCGGCGCCAGCATGTCCGCGTTGGTGAAGAGCTGCGAATGGCAGGTCATGCACACCTCCGTCGCCGGCAGACCAGCCGATGACGAAGTCTCGACGCCGCTATGGCAATAACGGCAATCGAGGCCGAGCTCGCCGACATGGTGCCTGTGGCTGAACGGCACTGGTTGCGCCAACGGCCGGCCAACGCCGGTGACGAAGTCCGAACGCAGGATGGCGGTACCGCCGAGAGCCGCAAAGATGGCCATGAAACACGCGCCCCACAGAGCGAAGCGTGAAATGCCGTTGGCGCTCCTTGAAAAGACCTGCGGCATCCCCTCGCCGATTTCACATCCAGCAACCGTATCCACCCCCCAAAGCCCCTAACTGCGGCTGCGTGGGTAAGTTCCGGCCGGGGCAGCGGAGATCACAGAATGGTTACCCCGCCCTGGCCCATCGGGTCGGGCTGACCGGAAACCATCGAACACTCCATGCGTTCGGATGAGGTCACGTTTCGTTTCACCCGGACAACCATCATGACCATCCCCGACCTCCATCCCATTCGCCGCTGGGCGCGCGCGGCATGAATCTCGCCGCATCATTCGCCAGGCGTTTCGTCGAAGGCACGCTGGCCGGCTACACAAGCGAACGCCACCCGATAGGGCGACGGTGGATCACCCTCAGCGAGCGCATCCTGTCAATGGCCCGGTCGGACAATGGCATCATGCAAAGCTTCAGGAACGCGGCCTTCAGCGTCGTCGGCCATCTACCGCGGCTGCAACGGCCGCTGCTGGAGCGGGTCGCCGGGCTGAAGGAATGAAGTGGTCGCATAAACCTTTTCGCCGGACGTGCGTTGTTGGGTTTCAAGCCAGGGAGATGACCATGCAGATGAAATCGGAAATCGCCGGCGAGGCCGCCAAGCAACGGCACATCCAGCGCCGTATCGACGAGAAGGACAAGTCCAAGTCCAAGGGCAAGCCAAAAGGCGCCATGCAGGCCGGTGCCCGCAAATATCCCGAGCCGCCCTTCCCCGAGCAGCACCAGCCGAAGCCGGGGCATGAATGGGCGATCGAGCCGGCGCCGCTTTACGATGCGCCATTTTATATCGGATCGAAAAAGCTCGACGGCAAAGTGGCCGTCATTACCGGCGGCGATTCAGGCATCGGCCGCGCGGTGGCCGTGCTCTATGCACGTGAAGGCGCCGATGTGGCGATCGTCTATCTGTCGGAGGACAAGGACGCCGAAGAGACCAAAAGGGCCGTCGAAACCGAAGGCCGGCGATGCATCCTGATCAAGGCCGATGTCAGCGAACGCGGCCACTGCCACAACGCGGTGGCTGAGATCGTGCAGCAGTTTGGGCGGATCGACGTGCTGGTCAACAACGCCGCTTTCCAGGTCCATTCCAGCGATTTCAGCGAGCTGACCGAGGAGCATTTCGACACCACGCTGAAGACCAACCTCTACGGCTATTTCCACATGGCGCAGGAGGCCGTTCCGCACATGAAACCCGGTTCGGCGATCATCAACACCGGTTCAGTGACCGGCATCGAGGGATCGAAGCAACTGGTCGATTACTCCATGACCAAGGGCGGCATTCATGCCTTCACCCGCGCGCTCTCGGGCAACCTTGTCGACAAGGGCATAAGGGTCAACGCCGTGGCACCAGGCCCGGTTTGGACGCCGCTCAACCCCTCGGACAAGGAAGCCGGCGATGTTTCGAAATTTGGCGCCGACACACCGATGAAACGACCGGCACAACCGGAAGAGATCGCGCCAGCGTATGTGTTCCTCGCCTCGCCGCACTGCTCGAGCTACATCACCGGCGAGATATTGCCAATCGTCGGCGGCTACTGACGACATGTATTTCATAGCCTTGGCCACCGACTACGACGGCACGCTGGCGCATGAAGGGATTGTCGCCGAAAAGACACTTGCGGCGCTTCAACGCTTCAAGAAGAGCGGCCGCAAGCTCATTCTCGTCACCGGGCGCGAGCTGCCCGACCTGAAACGCGTCTTTCCCGAAGTCGCGATCTTCGACAAGGTGGTCGCGGAAAACGGGGCGCTGATCTACACGCCGGCCAGCGAGGAAGAGCGGGCGATATCTCCGCCGCCCGCCCCCGAGTTCATCGCCAAACTCAGGAAACGCGGTGTCAAACCGCTTTCGGTCGGACGCTCCATCGTCGCCACCTGGGAACCGCATCAGGCTGTCGCGCTCGAGGTCATCAAGAAATTGGGGCTGGAGCTGGAAATCATCTTCAACAAAGGCGCGGTGATGATCCTGCCCAGCGGCATCAACAAGGCGACCGGGCTGACAGCCGCGCTTCAGGACCTCAGATTGTCGCCGCACAACGTCGTCGGTGTCGGCGACGCCGAAAACGACCACGCCTTCCTGCGCGCCTGCGGCTTCAGCGTCGCCGTCGACAACGCACTGCCGGCAGTCAAGGATACGGCGGATCTCGTGACACGAGGCGCGCGCGGAAAAGGCGTCGAGGAACTGATCGCCAAGGTGGTCGAGCGCGATCGCGAGCTTGTGCCAAGCCGCGATGGCATTCTGCTTGGCTCGGACGATGGCAAGGAGGTGTATCTGTCGCCAACCGATACGGTGCTGATCGCCGGCAGCTCGGGCATCGGCAAATCGACCTTGGCGACCGCATTGACGGAGCGTTTTGTCGAGAGAAAGTTCCAGTTCTGCATCTTCGATCCGGAAGGCGACTACGATGGCCTCGATGGCGCCGTCCGGCTGGGCGACGGCTCGAACGCGCCGACGAAGACGCAGTTGCTCGATCTCCTGGAGAAGCCGGACAACAATCTGGTCGTCAACGGCCTGGCGCTGCGCGTCAACGAGCGGCCGGACTTCTTTGCCGACCTGCTGCCGGGCCTTGGCGGTGTTCGCTTCCGCACCGCGCGACCACACTGGCTGATCATCGACGAAGCGCATCACCTCTTGCCGAAGCGGCGCGACGACACGCCAATGGTTCTGGCGATGGAATTGCCGGGCACGATCCTGATCACCGTTCATCCGGATGCGATCTCAACCGAAGCATTGCGGCTGGTCACCGCCGTCATCGCACTCGGCCCCAAGGCGAAAAAGGTCGTCAAGACGTTCTGTCGCGAGACCGGCACCGAACCGCCAAAGGACAAGGATCTGAGCTCTCCAAAAGACGAGCACGTGTTGTTCTGGCGGCCGCAGGCGCACAAGAAACCTTGCACGGTCGAGCCGATCGAGCCGCGGCAGTCGCTCAAGCGCCATAGCCGCAAATATGCCGAGGGCCAGCTCGACGAGAAGGGCAGCTTCTATTTCCGCGGCCCCGACCATGCGATGAACCTGCGCGCCCATAATCTGATGATTTTCGCCCAGATCGCCGAGGGCATTGACGATAAGACCTGGGAACATCATTTGCGCGCCGGCGACTATTCCAAATGGTTTCGCCACCAGATCAGGGATAAGGAGCTGGCGCGCGAAACCGCCGAAGCGGAGAAAGACGACACACTTTCGGCGCAGGAGAGCCGCAACCACGTCCTGGACGCAGTGCGCCGCCGCTATACCGCGCCCGCCACCGCGCCGAAGGAATAGATGCAAACTGCGCCTAGCCGGTCCGAAGCCGGCTGAGTTGGAGAGGTCAGACGATCAGGTGATCGATCCTGATCGGCAGGTCGCGAATGCGCTTGCCGGTGGCGTGGTAGACCGCGCTCGCGACCGCCGCGGCGGTCCCGACATTGCCGAGTTCGCCCAAACCCTTGACGCCGGCCGGGTTCACCTCGTGGTCGATCTCCGGAACCAGTATCACTTCCAGCTGCTTCACGTCGGCGTTGACCGGCACGAGATAGTCCTGCAGGTCGCGATTGACGTAGCGCGCATGACGCTTGTCGATTTCCGTCGCCTCGTGCAAGGCTTGGCCGATGCCCCAGATCATGCCGCCCATCAGCTGGCTGCGAGCGGTGCGGGTGTTCATGATGCGCCCGGCGGCAAAGGCGCCGACGATGCGCGGGACGCGGATCTCGCGCGTATGGCTGTTGATGCGCACCTCGACGAATTCCGCGCCAAAGGCGTATTTCACCGAATCCTTGTCCTGGTCGCCGCCGTGGAACTCCGATTGCCCGGCATAGAGCTTCTTCAGCGCCTCCGGTGACGATCCCTTTGGCGCGAATTCGGCATATTCCTCGATCGCACCGATCTGCATCGTCTTGAAAACATCCGACAGCTTGGCCGATTTGCCGTTGTCCGCGACGATTTTCTCTTGGCTCATTTCAAGCTTGGCGTTGCCGGACCCGGCCAGCGGCCCGGCTTCGGCGACGGCCGCGGCGAAGAGCTTTGCGCGGACGGCATCGCAGGCCTTCAGCACCGCCGAGCACACGCTTGCCGTCGAAATCGACCCGCCGGACACCGGTGCCGGCGGCAAGGCGCTGTCGCCCATTTCGACGCTGACCTTGTCCATTTCTATCCCGAGCCGTTCGGCTGCCATCTGCGCTGCCACCGTGCGCACGCCGGTGCCGATCTCATGCGAGCCGCATTGGACGCGAACCTCGCCGTCAGTGGTCAGGCGGACGCGGGCGGCGCATGGCGCAGCCGCCGTCGGATAGATTGCGGTGGCGCAGCCCATGCCGACCAGCCAGTCGCCGTCACGCATCGAGCCAACCGCGGCCTCGCGCTTGGACCAGCCGAAGGCCTCGGCGGCCTGGTCGTAGCATTTCACGAGCGAGCGGCTGGAGAAGGGCTTGCCGCCGATCGGCTCCTTCTGCGGCTCGTTGACGCGGCGGAACTCGACCGGGTCCATGCCGAGCGCTACCGCCATCTCGTCCATGGCATTTTCCAGCGCATAGACATAGGGCGTCTCGGGCGGCGAACGCATATAGCCAGGCGTATTGCGGTCGGCATGCACCAGCGAGACTTGCGTCAGCACGGAGCCGTAATCGTACATGCGTCCGGTGGCCGAAGTGCCACCGACGACATAGGGATCGGGCCGCGACGTGACTTCCCAGCCTTCGTGTGCAAAGGCGGTGATGCGGCCGTCCTGGTTTGCGCCGATGCGGATGCGGTGCCGGGTCTCCGCCCTGTAGGTCTGCGTGCCGTACGCCTGAATGCGGCTGACGACGCAGCGCACCGGCCGGCCGACGCGGCGGGCCGCAACGGCAACGATCGCCGTGCGGGCCGTCATCGGCCCCTTGGAGCCGAAGGCGCCGCCGACATAGGGACTGACGATCCGCACATTGGCCGGATCGATCTTCAACTGCCGGGCGAGCTCGGCCTTCCAGCCGGTGACGTTCTGGCTCGGTTCATAGACCGTGAGCTGATCGCCCTGCCAGACCGCCGTCGTCGAGAACAGCTCGATCGGGTTGTGGTGCTGGGTCGGCGTCGAATATTTCTCGTCGATCTTCACTGCGGCTGCGGCATAGGCAGCATCGAAGTCGCCGGCTTTGACGTCCTCCTTGAACAACGGACTCTTGCCGGCGGCCGGCTCCATCTCCATTCCCCTGGAATCGAAGCCGGCGCTGGGCGTCTCTTCGGCGTAGTCGGCGCGGATCAGGGCGGCGGCTTCCTCGGCCGCCTCGAATGTTTCGGCCACCACCAGCGCGATGATCTGGCCGTCGTGGAAAATGGCCTTGTCATGGAGCGGCGCGATCGAACTTGCACCGGTGTTGCCGAATTTCGGCTTGTCGATGCCGTCCATGTCGCCGACGCTGACGATATCGAGAACGCCGGGCACCTTACGCGCCTTTTCGAGCCGGACGGCGGTGATGCTGCCCTTGGCGATGCTGCTGGTAGCAAGTGCGCCATAGGCCATATTGGCGGTTGGAAGATCGGCCGAATAGCCGGCCTGTCCGGTGACCTTCAGGCGGGCATCGATGCGCGGAACGGGATTTCCCATATTCTCTTTCGGCGCGGGAGCAGCTTGGTTCATGGGTCAGACCTTCATGTCGCGCGTTTCGAGCAGGGCCCGCACAAGCGTGCGCTTGCCGAGCGGTATCTTGAACGCATTGTGTTCGCGCGGTTTCGCCTCGGCGAACGCGGCTTCGGCGGCAGCTTCGGCCGCCTCATCGTCGAGTGCCTTGCCGCTGAGTGCTTCCTCGGCCGCCCTGGCCCGCCATGGCACGGTTGCCACGCCGCCAAGCGCGATGCGCGCCTGGCTGACGGTGTCGCCGTCCATGTCCAGAGCCACGGCCGCCGAGGCCAGCGCGAACGCATAGGACTCGCGGTCGCGGATCTTCACGTAGCGTGAGCGGCGGCTCCAGGCGCCAAGCGGCACCTCGATGGCCGTGATCACCTCGTCAGGGGCCAGTTCGGTTTCAACGTTGGGCGTATCTCCCGGCAGGCGATGTAGCCTCGAAAACGCTATCTTGCGCATACCGCGCCTTGCCTCGACCTCGACCGTCGCGCCGAGCGCGATCAGCGCCTGGGCGAAATCGCCGTGATAGGTGGCGATGCAGGCGTTGCTGGTGCCAAGGACCGCATGTTGCCGGTTGAACCCTTCCATGGCCGCGCAGCCGGAGCCCGGCTCGCGCTTGTTGCATGGCCAGGAGGTCTCGCGAAAATACTCGCACCGCGTCCGCTGCAGCACATTGCCGGCCAGGCTCGCCATGTTGCGGAGCTGGCCGCTGGCGGCGAACTTCAGGCTTTCGGCAAGCATCGGGCAACGGCGCTTGATCTCGCCTGTGTCAGCCGCCTCGCCCATGCGGACCAGCGCGCCGAAGCGGATGCTGTCGTCGCCGACCTCGATCTGTCGCAGGGCCCTGTCACCGAGACCATTGAGATCGACCAGCCGTGCCGGCTGGGCCACGCCAAGCTTCATGTAGTCGGCCAGATTGGTGCCGCCGGCGATGAATTGCGCGGCGGCCTCGGTAGGCGGAACACCCTCTGCGGCAAAACGGGAAGCAATGGCGGCCGCCGCGGACACGCTGGCCGGTCTCTCGTAAACGAAGGGACGCATCTCAGGCTTTCCTTGTTTCGTCCTGGGCCTGCATGATGGCCGCGACTATGTTGGGGTAGGCAGCACAGCGGCAGAGATTACCGCTCATATACTCGCGGATATCGCCCTCGGAGCCGGCATGGCCTTCGTTGATGCAGCCAATGGCGGACATGATCTGGCCGGGCGTGCAGTACCCGCATTGGAAGGCGTCATTGTCGATGAAGGCCTGCTGCATCGGATGCAAATTGCCGTCGGCGGAAGCGAGCCCGTCCACCGTGGTGATCTCATGGCCCTTGTTCATCACGGCAAAGCTCAGGCACGACAGTACCCGCTTGCCGTCGACAAGAACGGTGCAGGCTCCGCACTGGCCATGGTCGCAGCCTTTCTTGGTACCCGTCAGGCCGACATGGTCGCGCAGCGCGTCGAGCAGGCTGGTGCGATTGTCGAGGGCGAGATTGTAGGGCTGCTTGTTGATGCGCAGTGAAATCGCCGACAGATCGCGCGGCTCGGCCGAAGCGGCAGGTTGCGGGGCGGCGGCTTTTGCCGACGTGGCCATGAGCGGCCCTGCCGCAGCCGCCGAAACGGATCCGGTCATGAAACTGCGTCGGCTCAGGCTGGCAAGAGGGGTTTCGGACATGGCTGGCTCCCGGCTGGCTGGGTCTCAAGCCGGCCGAACCAGTCACGCAAGGCAAGGTTCCTCCGCCTCACGTGGCTGTGATCCTATGTTCATCCGAACCGTGCCGGGGAACTCTCGAGCCGGCTTGCCGTTCAACCCCGATCGGACAGAACCGAAATGGCGTCTGGAGCGAGATCATGAAGTCACAGATTGTTGCCGAAAGCGCCGGCCAAAGAACGTTCGTCGTTGTGCTTGATCCCGGCGAAGAGGCGTTTGCGCAGCTGACCTCGTTTGCGGCCGACCACGGCGTTGGCAGCGCGTCGCTGAGCGCGCTCGGCGCTTTCGAAAGGGCAACTGTCGGCTGGTTCGACCCTAGGGAAAGGACCTACCGGAAAATTCCCATCCGGGAACAGTGCGAGGTGCTGAGCGCGATTGGCGATGTTGCCATCGGCGACGACGGCAAGCCCAGCCTGCACGTCCATGCCGTGCTCGGATTGAGCGACGGCAGCACAAGGGGCGGCCATCTGCTGGACGCCATCGTTCGCCCGACGCTCGAGGTCACGCTGGTGGAAACGCCTGGACATCTGCGCCGCAGGCACCGTCCCGAGCTCGGTGTCGCGTTGATCGACCTGGAGGCTTGATCCGAGCCGATCACTTCGTTGATTTAACTGCGGTCGTTTCGGGGGCGACTTCCCAACCGAAGACGCTGCGGCCGCCGAGCAGATGCGATTGCTCGAACTCCCCGGCGACGATTTCCTTCAGGCTCGGCCCGGTGGCATAGCGCTCGACTTGCCGCGACTGGTCGTCCAGCCGCCGCAAGGCGCCGATCTCTTCCTCACGGCCGAGCCTGGCCTTCTGGACAGCCGACTTCAGCACGCCGATCGTCTCGTCATAGACCTTCAGCGGCACAGGGAACGGATGCCTGTCCTTGCCGCCATGCGCCAGCGAGAAACGTCCTGGATCGGAAAAACGGCATGGCGCGCCATGCACGACTTCGGCGACCAGCGCCAGCGCCCGCACCGTGCGCGCGCCGACGTTGGGCACCAGGAGAAGGCCGGCGAAATCCGTCGGGCCGCGCTCGGCCGCCGCCGCGATGTTGCCGTGCAGGCGGCGCATGACGACATCGCTTTCGCGTACATCGTGGTGCGCCGGCATCACCAGATGCGGCAGCAGCTTCTGTGCCGGCTCCGGCACTGGCGCCGAACCCCGCTCCAAAGCGGCAAGCTCCCTCACGATGCGATCCGGTCCAAGATCGTGCAGAAGGTCCAGTTGTCCCTGGCGCGACGCTTCGGCGCGGCGGTCGGTCAGGTTGACGATCTCGCCCTGGTTGGCGCCTTCGATGGCGGCATGCGGCTGGTCGACAAAGCTCTTCAGGCCCTCCGACAGCCAGTGATAGCGGCGCGCCACCTTGCTGTCGCCGTTCATGCCTTGCTGCACCACCACCCACTTGCCGTCATCGGTGACGATGAAGCCGTGCAGATAGAGATCGAAACCGTCCTGGACCGCGGCGCTGTCCACCTTGGCGACAAGCCGGCTGGCAGTCGCCAGGCCCTGCCCGTCGAGGCCGACACGCTCGCCGATCAGGGCAAGCTCGTGCGGGGTCTTGCGCGAATGCGCGCCGCGGCCGCCGCAAACGTGAATGCCGAGCTCGCTGGAAAGCGGCGACAGGCCGCGCTTCAAGGCACCGACGACGCTGGTGGTGATGCCGGAGGAGTGCCAGTCCATCCCCATCACGGCGCCAAAAGACTGGAACCAGAACGGATGCGCCAGCCGGCGCAGCAATTCATCGCGGCCGTAATGGTGGATGATCGCCTCGCACATGACCGCGCCAAGCCGCGTCATGCGGTCGCCGAGCCATTTCGGCACGCGCCCGCCGTGAAGTGGAAGGTCAGCACTTCCCGATCGCTGTGCCACGCTCTTTTGCTTGCTCCTTGAGTCCTGCCTCGACAGATAGGTATCGAAAGTGCCGCGAAGAAGCGATGGCCTGATTCAGGCCGCGATCGTTGCGAGCCGCTAGAGCACTTCCAGGAAAAGTGTGAAACGGTTTTCCGTCCGGAATTGCGCAGAAACAAAGCGATAGAGCGGTTCGGCGTTTCCGTGAAACGATGAACCGCTCTACCGGGCAGGCTCGCTGAGGAGATCAAACTTCTGGATCTCGCAATGCTCGCCCACCGATGCCAGCAGATCCATTGGCGGTGCGCCAGTGTCGGGCCGCCTCCAACTGATCTCGAACGAGAATACAGGGTCCTTGAGATCTGGGCGCCTCTCTATTGCGACGAGGCGTGCCTGGTAGCCAAGCGGCCCGATGAGCGCATCGAGCTCCTGTCGAGCCGCGGCCTTCCACGTCAGTGCCAACTGGGCATGGTGTTCGCGCGACATTCGAAGGTCCACCCATTTCAGGACCAGCAAAGTGGCCAGCGTCAGCGCCGTGCCGGCCGCGCCCAAGCCGTATTGGCCACCACCGAAAGCCAATCCGATCGCCGTCATCACCCACAACGTGGCCGCTGTGGTGACCCCGCTGACAAGATTGCCGCGGCGAAGAATGGCGCCACCGCCGATAAAGCCGACGCCGGTCAACACGCCCAGCGGAAAGCGCAGGACGTCCATCGATGCAAACGAATCCGGGTGCTTGCCAACGGTCTCCAGCAGAATACTGGCCTGGATCATTGTGATGGCGGCGGCCAATCCCACCAGCACGGTGGTGCGTAGCCCCGCCGCGTGCCCGCGCGCCTCCCGGTTGAGGCCTATCAACAGGCCGGCGAGCGCGGTCAGAAGCAACCGTGCCGCGATGTCTTGCCAAACCGGAACAACGAGGAGCATCGCGGTCACCCGTCAGGCCAAGCGCTGCTGGCCTGGATTGGCGCCAGGGTCAAAGCGAACAAGGGTAACAGCGTCTTCATCGCAGACTCTTTTCGTCGATAAGCAACAAACGATGCGCTTAGGTTTTGGTTGCGCAGCCGACGATTCACCTCGGCTATGGGCAGCGGCGGAACAAAACCTTCGGCTCGGGGTTGGTGGGTTCACGCCAACGAAGGATTTTCAATCATGGTCCGCTTGCTGGTTGCAGGAGCCGTCGCTTATCTGGCCTATCGCATTACCAAGGAGATCGGCGGGTCCGACGAAGTCGATCCGCTGGCGCCTTCGCCCGACCAGACCGGCCGCAAAGTGGCGAGGCGGCAAAGCAGGGCCCAGGGGAATGGCCGACGGCGGTAGCGAATGCCTCGGCGGCGGCGCGGACCAGCCATGACCGCATTTCCGTTGCCGCTCGACCTTCGTCCGATGGAAGCCAAAGCCGCCGACGCAATTCCTGGCGGTGACGGGCTTTGGCAGTACGAACCGAAATGGGACGGGTTTCGCTGCCTCGTGTTCAAGGGCGACGATGCCGTCGATCTGCGTGCAAAATCGGGCAAGCCGCTTGGCCGCTATTTTCCCGAACTGGTCGCGGTGCTGCGCGATGTGAGGTCGCGACGGTTTGTTGCCGACGGCGAGATCGTCATCGAGGTCGACGGATCGTCCTCGTTCGAGGCCCTGCAAATGCGCCTTCATCCAGCCGAAAGCAGGATCCGCAAGTTGAGCCTGGAGACGCCTGCCATGCTGGTCCTGTTTGATATGCTGGCCGAACCCGGCGGCAAGGTCATCATCGAACAACCCCTCACCAACAGGAGACGGGCGATCGAGGCCTTTGTCGCGTCGGCGGGACGGCCCGAACTGTGCCTGTCCAAATGCACGCACGATGCCGCTGCCGCCGAGCGCTGGCTGCAAGGCGCCGGCCATGGCTCGACCGACGGTGTTGTTGCAAAACTGATCGCCGAGCCATACCAGCCCGGCGAGCGCGCCATGGTCAAGGTCAAGCGGCTGCGCACTGCGGATTGCGTGGTCGGCGGCTTTCGCTATCTCGCCGGCAGCAACGAAGTCGGATCCCTGCTGCTTGGCCTCTACAATAACGAAGGCAGGTTGGACCATGTCGGATTCACCTCGACCATCGGCAAGGACGACAGGGCGGCGCTGACCAGACGGCTGGAAAAACTGCGGGCCAAACCGGGTTTCACCGGCAAGGCGCCGGGCGGACCAAGCCGCTGGAGCACGGAGCGCAGCGGACAATGGGAACCGATAAAGCCTGAACTGGTGGTCGAGGTTCGTTTCGACCATGTGACAGGCGACCGGTTCCGGCACGGAACCAAGCTGTTGCGCTGGCGGCCGGACAAGGAGCCCCGGCAATGTACGTTCGAGCAGATCGAGTAAGTCCGTCCCGAGGCACCGCTTCAAAGTTCTTGGTGTCCGTTCTGCCGCCGCCGACGGAACCAAAGCAGAATTCGCCGGTTCGCCGCACTGGCCGAGCCTCGGCAATCCATTGCCGAGACTCGGAAGCGGTCTGAAGATCAAGCGGCTTCTTGCATTGCGCGTTCGTTGACACCGCTTTCGCCGAGCTTGGAAAGCGCTTCGTCGGTCGCGACCTCTTCCTTGAGAGTTGCCCTGAGCAGTTCGACAACGTCGCTCTTGCCGAGTTCTTCGGCCCACGCGATCAAAGTGCCGTAACGAGCGATCTCGTAATGCTCGACGGCCTGCGCCGCGCCGACAAGCCCGGCGTCGAGTGCGGGAGCACCGTTATACTCCTCGAGCACTTCCGAGCCCTCTTCGATGATGCCGTCAATCGCCGGACAGGTCTTGCCACGGGCCGGCTTGCCGAATTTCTCGAACACCTCCTCCAGGCGGTCGACATGTCCTTCGGTTTCCATGCGGTGCTTCTCGAAGGCGGCGGTCACTTCTTCCGACTCCGCGCCCTTGGCCATTTTGGGCAGTGCTTTCAGTATCTTCTTCTCAGCGTAGTAGAGGTCTTTGAGCCCGTCGAGGAACAGATCCTCAAGGCCCTTGCTTGCCGCCTTCGCGGCCTTTTTCGTAGTCGCCATGATCCTCTCCCGAAGGTTGGTGGCCGCCTCTCAAAATAGAGGCGTCCGATAACCCTCCGATGGGAAACAAGTTCCCTCACGGTTCGGCAGCTTTGAAAATTTTTCCGACAACGCTTGTGTGGTATCGCAAGGGGTCTCGACCCGCGGCAGCAACAAGCGAGGAAAGCGCCGTCAGCGCTCGCCGATATGCTCGACCAAGCGGGTATATTCGGCTTCGGCCAAGCCATATCCGCCATCCGCAAGTGCGACGAGACCATCGCGGTCGCGGATGATGATTTCGCCGCGGCGGGACCGGATGAGCCCTCGCCCCTCAAGCAGCTGAAGCGCGACCGTGACGCCCGGACGCCTTACGCCGAGCATGATCGACAGGAATTCGTGAGTGATCGTCAGCCGGTCGCCGGCCACCCGATCGTCACACATGAGCAGCCAGCGCGCCAGCCGGTCTTCAAGCTTCGATCGCGCGTTGACCAGCGCGGTGTAGCCGGTCTGGACATGCAGACACTGCACGTAGCGCAACAAAAACAGCCGCAGTGTCGGGCTTTGCGTCAGCGCTGCCTTGAATGGCTCGGCATCTATCCTGGCGGCTTCTCCCGCCAGTTGCACGTAGCAATCATGGACCATGCGATCGTCGCCCATCACCAGGGCCGAGCCGGTCATACCTTCCAAGCCAATGAGGCCAACTTCCGCGTCGCTGCCATTCGGCATTTTCGCAACCACTGAACCAATGCCGTCCTCGACGAAATAGATGGCCTCGATCGGTGATCCGGATACTTCGAGCGATTGCCGCAACTCCAGCGAACAGCGCTCGATATGCGGCTCGAGGAATGCAAAATCGCCGGCGCTCATCCGGCGCAAAAGCTTGTTTTTGAATAGATTTTGATTGGAAATTGCTGGATCAGACATAGCCGGGCCCAAAACAGGGCAAGAGCTTTTTGATCTCCCAGCCGTCCGCGCCCGGTATAACCTGCGGACGATACGGTCTATATAAGCGCTGAAAGGTATGGAGCCTACTAAATAAATAAATCAATCGATGCACGGCAGTTTCTCCTGCCGCTTGCCTACGAAAACATCCCACTGAAAGTTAGAGTTGAAAACGTACCAAAGGTGCTTTGGTACGAAATCGACAAAATCAAAAATGTCGGGCGCGAAAGAGCCCGTCGCGAGGGATGCAACGGGCTCCATTCGGGCGTCGTGGGCTACGCCCAGTGATCCAAATGAGGGTGGCTTGGATCACTACAATAATGCAGGTGAAAGGTAGTCGTTCCCGATCTGTCCGCTCGGTAATTTCCGTACATTGAGTTTGGAGGCGAGCGGCGCTAATTGAATTTGAGTCGTCCACACAGGCATGGCGAGTGGATGCTTGAAAGACGCTTCGCGCTTTCGCCCTTTTCAGGGAGGATGGCATGTCGATGCATGGTGCAGCAACTCCAGCCGAACTGAGCGTGCTGAGAAAAGCGCTCGACGACTGCTGCCGCGAGTTGGGTGTTGCGGACGACAGTCCGGTCCGCGAGCGGTTGGCCGCCCGTATCATGTCGCTGTTCAACGAGGGCGCGCTAAGCGCCGATCTAAAAGAAGCACTGGCCGCCGATCGCCAACACTAAAGCTGCTGCTATGGCGGGGTCCTCGGTGTAGAAGGGTCCGGCGCGGGTCGGCCTTTTTAGCCAGGGTCCCAAAGACTTTTCGTCTGTTCACGACAAAGCGCCCGCCGCTTGTTACCCGGCGGCAGGCGTTTTGTCGTGAGCGTGACGCTAAATGCGCCCAAGCACGACCAAGATGATGACGATGAGCAGCACCAGGCCGAGGCCACCGCCACCGTAATAGCCGGTGCCGTAGAACGGTCCGCCGCCCAAGCCGCTGAAGCCGCCAAGCAAGGCAAGGACCAAGATGATGATGAGAATGGTTCCAAGGCCCATGATGTCTGCTCTCCTTGTTTGCGCTGCCGCCATTCGCATCAGCGCGTTCGCATTGTACAAAGGTATGAACTCGCAAGGAGCATTCCTGTTCCGGCGGGACAGCAAGGCGCACGCTCATGCAGCGAGGAAAACGCCGGGCTGTGCAATGGCGCGCCGGCCACTTTGAACACCTGAGAACATGCTGAATTCATAGGAAATTTGTCGGAACCTTCGCCCACCCGAACGGTTGTTTTCGTAGTCGCAACGCGACGACCCTCGTAAAAAGGAGAAGCATCATGCTCACGAAAATTCTCGCAGCTTCGGCGCTTACGATCGGTCTGGCCACGTCAGCGATGGCCCAGAACGTCGGCGACCCCTCCGGAGCCGCTGCCGACGGTAGCGGGCGGACGGTCGTAGTCCCGGATAATGGCGGCCCTGACACCGGCACGGATTCGACCATCACCAACAGCATTCGCGATTTCTCAACGACGAATTCGAATGCCGACCGGAATTGCCCGCCGGGCCCGCAGGGGGCTCTGCCCGATGCGACCGGCAAGGCTCCGGGCACGATGGCGCCGACGGTGAACGACAACCACTGCGGCAAGTAAGCGCCCTGTGATCATAGCCTGACGAGGCTGCGGAGCGTGCGCTCCGCAGCCTCGTCAGTTTGCCATAAATCAGCCGCCTAACGGCCGCGGTGGTCGAAGCTGACGGCGATCTCCCGACCGTCCAGCGCCCGAACGATGAAGCCAACCAGCTCCTCGTCGGTTTGCCGGCACCAGGGAAAGCGTCTGCGCAAATCGGCTATGACGACGGTGGTCGAGAGAATGTCGCCGGAATGGTAGCCGCCCATGATGGTATGAACGGCAGCGTCGGTGTCAATACCGATTCCCAGCGGCGACTTGATCTGCCCCACGGAAGCCTCCACCCATCTCTCCCAGCCAACGATAGCAAGACTGCGGCAAAGCGAAAGAGCTTGTACGATTCCGTACGATCTCGTGGCTTACGTTGCACTTTGCAGGACGCAGCCGGCGTCTTTTTGTTTTGCGTTTCCAAACCATTGTTTCGCGTGGGGGGGGGGGGGGGGCGGCCCGCCCCCCCCCCGCGGCCCCCCCCCCCCCCCCGCGCCGGCCCCTGCCGCTGCCGGAGGCGCTACGCGCGTGGAGCTAGTGGCCTTTGTCGGCCAGCCAGAGGCTCACGTCCTGGAT
>NZ_JAMYKU010000030.1:0-75196 GCF_040317575.1 Mesorhizobium sp. M1423 | reverse complement strand
AAGACGTCAAATCCCCCGCAAACAAGCGAACAACCGCCGCAACCCCGCCGCCGCAAGCTTTTGCTCATGACTGCGCAACAGGTCCACAAGGGGAGAAGGCAAGAAAAAGAAGCTGAAACAATTGCGCCATGCGCGCGGCATCGTGCCGACACAATCCGGGCCGATAAGCGCGCCGAAACAAGGGGTTCGGGGCCATGGCCACGCTACAGAAGTTCGACATCATCGATAGCGGCGCACGCGACGCCCCGGTCCGGCTGCGGTCGGCCGATGGTTATGGGCCAAAAACGACGAAGCAAATCGCCGGACCGTTCGAGATCGCGGCGCAACAGCGCAGCGGGCCGACCATGCGCGACGTGCTGATGACCGGCCTGCTGGTGATCTATCCGGTGTTCGCCGCGCTGGCGGCCATCCTGGCCGGGTTTTTCCTGGCCGGCGCCGGCGGCGCCTGAGCCGCTATTTCGGCCGTTTGAACGCTTTCCGCTCCGCCTCGACCGGTTCCCGGCAGACGCAGCCCTCGAGATGGTCGTTGACCAGCCCCATCGCCTGCATGAAAGCGTAGACGGTGGTCGGGCCGACAAAGCTCCAGCCGCGCTTCTTGAGCTCCTTCGAAATGCGAACCGAAACTGCCGTCGTCGGATTGGCGCGCAGATGGGCGAGGTCGACGATCTCGGGGCGCTCGTCCGGGCCGGGCTCGAACTTCCAGAACCAGGCGGCCAGCGAGCCGGCCTCGTCGATGAGTTCGCGGGCGCGTTTGGCGTTGTTGATGGTCGAAACGATCTTGCCGCGGTGACGGATGATGCCGGCATTGCCGAGCAGGCGCTCGACATCGGCGTCGGTGAAGGCGGCGATCTTGTCGACATCGAAGCCGGCGAAGGCCTCGCGGAAATTGTCGCGCTTGCGCAATATGGTCAGCCAGGACAGGCCCGACTGAAAGCCTTCGAGGCAGATCTTTTCGAACAGCCGGCGATCGTCGGCGACCGGCCGGCCCCATTCGTGGTCGTGGTAGTGCAGATAATCCGGCAGGTTGCCGTGCCAGAAGCAGCGGGCGATGCCGTCGGGACCAGCAAGCAGACCTGTTTTTTCGTCCATGGCGGAATTCCGTTCGTGTCTTGGCGTTAACGCGATTTGGCGCGGCCTTTACCGCGGCTTTACCAGATTCCTGAACCGGGCGGTAACCACACCAAAAGCTTTACTGACAGATCGGCATTTTACGCATTCCGATTCATGTTTCGGTTGCCGCTTCGCGCCCAATGTCGCGGAAATCGGGGAGGCTTTGCGCCCCGGCATGTTCGACGATCAAGGTGCGATCCGATGAAGATATTCTTGTTCCCACTGTTCGGCGCCGCGGCCGTGCTTGCCGTCGGCGCCGCCAATGCCAACGACCGCTATGCCGAGAGGCCGCCGGTGGCGGTCAGCCCCGACCTTTCGGCGCCCTGGGTGCTGCAGCTCGGCCATGCGCCGGGCATCGTGCGGCAGAGCCGGCAAGAAGCGCAGCCGCTACGGCGCTACCGGCGGCAAGCTGAACCCGATCAGTTGCGCACCGCAGCGGTGCAGGCGCCGGCCAAGCGCATGGTGATGCGGCCGCAGATCGATCCCGTCTATTTGCCGCAGGAAGTCGCCTATGACGGCCCGCAGAAGCCGGGCACGATCGTCATCGATACGAGAGAGAATTTCCTCTATCTGGTCGAGAAGAACGGCAAGGCGCGGCGCTATGGCGTCGGCACCGGCAAGCCGGGCTTCGAATGGTCCGGCACCCACAAGATCACCAACAAGCGCGTCTGGCCGGACTGGCGGCCGCCGGCGGTGATGATCGCCCGCGAAGCCGCAAAGGGCCGTTATCTGCCAACCTATCTCGCCGGCGGCATGGAAAACCCGCTCGGCGCACGCGCGCTCTATCTCGGCTCGACCGAATACCGCATCCACGGCACCAACCAGCCTTGGACCATCGGCGGCGCGGTGTCGTCGGGCTGCATCCGCATGCGCAACGAGGATGTGGTCGATCTTTACGAACGCGTGAATATCGGAACAACGGTGGTGGTGATATAGTTGCCGCGACGAATCATCTGGTCTAGAAAGACATTAGCTTTGGCTTTCTGAGGCCAGATGAATAAACAACGGGGGACGGGCCGTGTGGGGATGCGGCCAGTCACGAAAGGGCAGCGCGGCAAGCCGTGCTGCCCTTTTTGTTTCCGCCAGCGAGAATTGACGAAGATTTCGCCGGCACGTCGCGCGACAGGCATAGCGGTTCGCTTTTCGCGCTGCCTTTTCGCCGTCCCTTTGCTATGTGGCAGCCAAAATTCCAGACAAAGGCCCTATCTCGATGTCCCTCTCCGATGACAGCCGCTATCTCAAGGGCGGCCCGGTTGCCCAACGCATCATCGCCAGCGTGCGCGAGGACGCGGCGATCGCCACCGCCGAAGGCTTTCCGCCCAAGCTGGTGTCGATCACCGTCGGCGACACAGCGGCGGTCGACGTCTATGTCCGCAACCAGCGCGCCAAGGCGGGGCTGGCCGGAATCGGCTTCGAGGAGAGGCGCTTTCGCGCCGACATCACTGCCGGCGAACTCGAAGCTGCGATCCACGGCCTCAACGCCGACCCGCGCGTCACCGGCATCATCATCCAGCGACCGGTGCCGGTGCATATCCCGATCAAGACGCTGCAGGCGGCGGTGCATCCACTCAAGGACGTCGAGGGCATGCATCCGGCGTCGATCGGCAACATCGTCTACAACCAGCTCGACCTGGCGCCCTGCACTGCCGCTGCCTCGGTCGAACTGCTCAGGGAAACCGGCCTCGACCTCAAGGGGCTCGAAGTGGTGGTCGTCGGCCACTCCGAGATCGTCGGCAAGCCGATCGCCTTCCTTTTGATGAGCGAAGGCGCGACGGTAACCGTCTGCCATCACATGACACGCTCGGTGGCGGCACACGCACGCCGCGCCGACGCCCTGTTCGTCGCCGTCGGCAAGCCGCGGCTGATCAAGGCCGACATGGTCAAGCCGGGCGCCGCCGTCATCGACATCGGTATCAATTCGGAAATCGGGCCGGATGGCGAGAGCCGCATCGTCGGCGACGTCGATGCCGAGAGCGTCAGGCATGTCGCGTCGTGGATCACGCCGGTGCCTGGTGGCGTCGGCCCGATCACCGTGGCGATCCTGCTGCGCAACACGATGGTGGCGCTCAGCCGCCAGCGCGCCCGCTACCAGGCAACCTACGGCACGGCGGACAGACTGGCGGCGGAGTAGGCGCTTTCGTCACGTGTATTGCGGCACATGGCAGGTGATCCGGGACTCGTCATCCCAGAAGACGTAGAGCATGCCGCCACTGCCCCAGAAGAAACCGGCGAGTGAATCGAACTGGAGAAGAAATTTCATTTGCCGATCCGTCCCGGGAACGACTGGAAACTGCGGCCCCTGAATCCATGACGGCAGCCCACCAAGCCGAAACAGGTTTTGCCTTGAATTGCTTATCCCGTACGGCTGCCTGAGCCACCGTTTAGGGGTCGGTGCCAACCGAACAGTTTTTTTCTCGGCGGCTTTTGCAGGCCTCTCAATGTAGGGCGAATGCAGAGGCGCGATCGGCGTCGGCACACCGGCAGCGTCGTGGGAATAGTAGGTCGGTTCGAGAGAATTCGCACAGGTCTCGATACGGAGTCTGGGAAGAGGCATCGTCAGCTCAAGATCGTCCAGCGTAACCAGATGTATCAGTCGCTCTCGACAGGTCGGGCACACTGCCGATCCTTCGCCGCCGACCGTAAGTGGCCTGCCAGTCGCCGGCAGATGCCAGGTAGGATGATTGCGGTGCGTTGGAAAAGACATGTCGCTCGGAGCGCCCTCCTCAAAGCTGAAATGATGACATGCCGGCGGCGAACGAGGATCATCATGCGTCAGCCAGTCTGCGAAATCGGGAATGTCGCCCAAGGTACTGTCTGGAAACAATTCCGGCGCCTGCAAGGCGACGTGAGCCAGCAGATCCTCCACGTCTATTCCGCGTTTCACTTCCTCTTGCAGGAAAAATGCCAGACGAGCCAAATGCGCGTCGTCGAGAAACGAAACGGCGTCGATAATCAGATTGTCTTGCTGGACGTCGGCTTCTACCGCTGCCTTTATGAGCGCAAACAGGAATTCGGACCCATCCTTGAGATGACGAACGATGATTGTCTGGCATTCGCCATAGCTGGCCTGGAACGTCGCCGGCGATCTGTCCGACAGCAGCCGAACGACGGTTCCAATCTCTTCGGATTTTGGGTTGGGCATCTCGGCAGTCTCATTGGCGGGTGCGCAGCAATCAAACCAATTTTGGCGGCTCGCCGCCATAGGCCCAGTCGAGCAGCTTTATCGTATGCACCACCGGCAGCGTCGCGGCGGAGGCGATCTGGGTGATGCAGCCGATGTTGCCTGTGGCGACGATTTCAGCGCCGGTCGCCTCGATATTCCTGACCTTGCGGTCGCGCAGCGTCGCCGAAATCCCGGGCTGCAGGATGTTGTAGGTGCCGGCAGAACCGCAGCAGAGATGCCCTTCGCGCGGCTCGCGCACGACGAACCCGGCCCGGACCAGAAGCTCCTTCGGCTGGCGGGTGATCTTCTGGCCATGCTGCATCGAGCAGGCCGAGTGATAGGCGACGATAGTGCCCGGTCTACGCACCGGTTCCGGCAGGTCGAGACTCCCGAGATATTCGGTGATGTCCTTGGCCAGCGCCGACACGCGCGCCGCCTTGTCGGCGTAGGCAGGATCGAGGCGCAGCATGAAGCCATAATCCTTGATGGTGGTGCCGCAGCCGGATGCGGTGATGACGATGGCGTCGAGTCCGCCCTGCTCGATGGCGCGCGTCCAGGCGTCGACGTTCCGTCGGGCCGACGCCAGGGCAGCGTCCTCGCGTCCCATGTGATGCACCAATGCGCCGCAGCAGCCCTCGCCCTGCGGGACGACGACCTCGACACCAAGCCGGGTCAGCAGCGAAATCGCCGTGTCGTTGATGCCGGGATCGAGCACTGATTGCGCGCAGCCGGTGAGGATGGCGACGCGGCCATTTTTCTTGCCGCCCTGCCCCGCATGGACGCCCGGCGAAGCCATCGGCGAGACTGCCGGGACCGACGCCGGTGCAAGCTTGAGCATGGCGCCCAGCGGCCTCAAGGCCTGGATTTTCTCAAACAGGCCGGCGAATGGCTGGCCGAGCTTCGCCAGCTTGAGCGCCGCGCGAAAGCGCGAGGGATAAGGCAGCACGAAGGCCAGCATGGCGCGTGTCAGGCGATCGGCCAGCGGACGCTTGTAGGTCTCCTCGATATGGGCGCGAGCGTGGTCGACCAGATGCATGTAGTTGACGCCAGACGGGCAGGTGGTCATGCAGGCGAGGCAGGACAGGCAGCGGTCGATATGGGTGACGATCTCCTTGTCTGCGGGACGGCCGTTCTCCAGCATGTCCTTGATCAGGTAAATCCGGCCGCGCGGCGAATCCAGTTCGTTGCCGAGCGTCACATAAGTCGGGCAGGTGGCGGTGCAGAAGCCGCAATGCACGCATTTGCGCAGGATCTTTTCCGATTCCGCGACATGCGGATCGGCAAGCTGGGCAAGCGAGAAGGAGGTCTGCACGTAAACGAATCCTTACCGTTTGAGCATGATCTTTTCCCAAAACCGGTATCCGCTTTTTGGGATCATGCTCGTAGTCCGAGGAACCAGCTTTCCGGGTTCTTGACCGCCTCGCCGCGCTGCAGCGCCTGCAGGCCGAGAATGCAGCGGGCAATGAACCAGACGGCGACAGCGACCATCAGCACGACGCCGACGACCACGACCATCAGCAGCGCCGAGATCAGTGCATAGAGCAGGCCGATCCAGAAGGTGCGGATCAGGAATGCGTAATGGCTTTCGACGAAGCCGCCGGCCTTGCCGCGGTTGATATAGGCCAGGACGATGCCGACAATGCCGCTGACGCCGATAACGAGGCCGGCGAGATAGAGGATATAGATGACCAGCGCGTTGGTCGGACCGGGCTCCAGCCAGCGGTCGGTCTGGCGTGACGTACCGTTTTGGCCTGCATCGCTCATTGCGCTCCTCCCTCGGTTGCTGGGGCGAGAGTAGCAGAGCCTGCGCCCGGCGCCATACGCCCGGGATTGAGGATATTCTTCGGGTCGAATTCGGCCTTCAGCCGCGCCGACAGTGCTGCAAGAGGCGGCGCTTGCGGTTCGAACACGGGTATCGCCGCGCGATGCGCAGGGGTTGCGCGAGCCAGCGTGGCATGGCCGCCGCCATGCTTTCTGATCAGCCCGCGCAACAGGCCGGCCTCTGGATCGTCCTGCTGCATGCGCAGCCAGATCAGCCCGCCCTGCCAATCGTAGAAGGCATCGACCGCGGCCTGCATGCGCAGCGCCAGCACCATAAGGTGGCCCTGCGACGGCGCCATCGAGACGCGCCACACCGGCCTTTCGCTGCCATCGGCGAACGGCGCGCAATCGCGGATGTCACGCCAGACAGAATACGAGACCGAACCGGAAATCTCCTGCAGCGGACCGGCGTTTTTCAGCAGGTCTTTCAGCGCCGCGATGCGGTAGGCGACCGACGGGCCGAAACCCTCGATGCGCAGCAGCGTCGCCGCATCGCTGCCGAGACTGCCGCCGGCGACCCGCGCGGCGACCCGTTCAGGAAGATGGGCCGCACTCGACACCTCCGCGCTGGAACCCAGTGCCAGCGCCATGGCGGCGGTGGCATGATCGTCGAGCAGGCCACGGATGGCGAGCGTGACTTCGGTCTCGGCAGCGGGAAGCACCTTGAAGGTGACGTCGGTGAACACCGCCAGCGTGCCCCAGCTGTTGGCCATCAGCTTGGACAGATCATAGCCGGTGACATTCTTGACCACACGGCCGCCCGACTTGAAGGCCTCGCCACGGCCGGAAACGGCCGCGATGCCAAGGATGTGATCGCGCGCAGCCCCGGCCTTCAGCCGCCGCGGGCCGGAAAGGTTCGCGGCCAGCACGCCGCCGATCGTGCCTCGTCCTGGTTCACCGCCGAGCAGCGGGCCGTAGTCCATCGGCTCGAAGGCCAGTTGCTGGCCGTTTTCGGCAAGCAGGCTTTCGATCGCGGCCAGCGGCGTGCCGGCTTTCGCCGACAGCACCAGTTCGGCCGGCTCATAGAGCGTGACGCCGGACAGGTTCGACAGGTCGAGCGTATGCTCGCTCTGCTGCGGCCGGCCGATGCCGCGCTTCGAGCCGTGACCGAGGATTTCGAGCGGCGATTCTTCGGCGGCTGCCCAGGCGACGGTGGAGAGAGTTTCCGCGGCGGTGGAGGGGGTGAAGGTGGTCATGAGAGGAATGCGCCAGCCGCAGATGCAGACATGCCGCGATCCTTCGCGCCCCCCTCTGTCCTGCCGGACATCTCCCCCACAAGGGGGGAGATCGGATGTCGCTTAGGCTTTCGCCAACCATCAACGCTTGAAGGCGAGTAGGACGTTGAAGCAGCCAATCTCCCCCCTTGCGGGGGAGATGTCCGGCAGGACAGAGGGGGGTGTCCAAGCGCCAACATACCCCTCAAAACCTCGGAATGTCCGGAAATGCCAGCTGCCCGCGATGCACGTGCATCCGCCCGAGCTCCGCGCATCGCCTCAGCTGCGGAAATACCTTGCCCGGGTTGAGCAGGTGATTGGGGTCGAAGGCGCATTTGACGCGCATCTGCTGGTCGAGATCGATCTGGTTGAACATTTCCGGCATCAGGTCGCGCTTCTCGACGCCGACCCCGTGCTCACCGGTCAGCACGCCGCCGACCTTGACGCAGAGCCGCAATATGTCGGCGCCGAAACTCTCCGCCTTGTCGAGCTCGCCCGGCACGTTGGCGTCGTAGAGGATCAGCGGATGCAGATTGCCGTCGCCGGCGTGGAAGACATTTGCGACGCCGAGCCCGTATTTCTCCGACAGTTCGCGCATGCCGGCGAGGACGCGCGGCAATTCCTTGCGCGGGATGGTGCCGTCCATGCAGTAATAGTCGGGCGAGATGCGGCCGACCGCCGGGAAGGCTGCCTTGCGGCCGGCCCAGAAACTCAGCCGCTCCTGCTCCGATTGCGAAATGCGGCATGTGGTCGAGCCGTTCCTATAGGCAATGGCTTCGACCAGGCCGATCAGATGGTCGACCTCGACACCCGGCCCGTCCAGCTCGACGATCAGCAGCGCCTCGACATCCAGGGGATAGCCGGCCTGGACGAAATCCTCGGCGGCGTGGATGGCCGGGCGGTCCATCATCTCCATGCCGCCCGGGATGATGCCGGCGCCGATGATGTCGGCGACACATTGGCCGGCTTCCTCGCTGGTCGGGAAGCCGATCAGCAGGGCACGCGCCGTCTCGGGCTTCTTCAAAATGCGGACGGTGACCTCGGTGACGACACCGAGCAATCCTTCGGAGCCGGTCATCACGCCGAGCAGGTCGTAGCCTTCCGCGTCGAGATGGCTGCCGCCGAGGCGCACCACCTCGCCATTCATCAGCACCATCTCGATACCAAGCACATTATTGGCGGTGAGACCGTATTTTAGGCAGTGCACGCCGCCGGAATTTTCCGCGACATTGCCGCCGATCGAGCAGGCGATCTGGGAGGATGGATCGGGGGCGTAATAGAAGCCCTCCTGCTCGACGGCGGTGGTGATGCCGAGATTGGTGACGCCGGGCTGAGCGACGACGATGCGGTTCTGGAAATCGATCTCGAGGATGCGGTTGAAGCGGCTCATCACCAGCAGCACCGCGTCTTCCAGCGGCAGCGCCCCGCCGGAGAGCGAGGTGCCGGAGCCGCGTGGGACGACGCGGATATTGCGGTCACTGCAATATTTCAGCACGCGCGAGACCTGCGCCACGGTTTGCGGCAGCACCACGACCAGCGGCAATTGCCGGTAGGCGGTGAGCCCATCGCTCTCGAAGGCGCGCATCGCATTGGCTGCGTCGACGACGCCCTCGCCCGGCACGATGATGCGCATATCGGCGACGATCTCATCGCGCCGGCGCAGCGTGGCGTCGTCTGGTTTCGGCATCGCAAGACCGGACATCGACAGCCTCCTTCGACCGACTGGTAAAAATCTTTTACCAGCGACGGCTATCTGTTGCAAATGCCGCTGTGGCCGGGATCGCGGGCCTATGGCCGGGACAGCCTTCCGCAGCGGCAATCTGCCGCTGCGCCCCACACTACTCGCCCGGCTGCTTGCCCGGTTCGGAGTGCATGCGGCGGACACGGCGCACGCCCCACCAGACGAGCAGGACGGCGAGCGGCACCGAGGCGGCGGTGACCATTTCCGGCGCAAAGGCATGGCCGAAGATCGAGGCGCCCTTGGCGACGTAGCCGATGAGGCCGACGACATAGTAGGAGACGGCGGCGACCGAGAGTCCCTCCACCGTCTGCTGCAGGCGCAATTGCAGGCGGGCGCGATTGTTCATCGACGCCAGCAGGTCGCGGTTCTGCTTCTCGACCTCGACGTCGACCCAGGTGCGCAGCAGCGTGGTGGCACGGGTCAGCTTGCGCGACAGATTGGCCTGGCGCTCCTCGACCGAACGGCAGGTGCGCATGGCCGGCGCGACGCGCCGCTGCAGGAACCCGCCCCAGGTGTCGTAGCCGGGCACGGCTTCTTCCTCGAGCGCCTCCAGCCGCTCGCCGACGATGCCGTCATAGGCACGGCTGGCGCCGAACCGGTAGAGGCTGGAGGCGGCATCCGCCTCCAGTTCGGCGGCAAGTTCGGTCAGGTCGGCCAGCAAGGTCTGGCTGTCGCGGGTTTCGGCGACCTTCATTTCCAGCGTGGTCTGGGCCAGCCTGTCCTCGATGCGGCGGGCACGCCCCGAAAGCATCAGCGCCAGCGGCAGCCCAAGCATGGCCAGCGTGCGGTAGGTCTCGATATCGATCAGCCGCTGCGACAGCGCCCCGGTGCGCGCCGGTGTCAGCCCGCGATCGAGCACCAGCATGCGGGTCAAGCCGTCGCCATCCTGGCGGAAATCGGTGACGATGGCCGCGTTGCCGCGCTCGACCAGCGAATAGCACAGGCTGGTCGGGTCGAAGCCGGCGATCAGCCGCTCGTTCGCCGGTGTCCATTTGCGGATTTCGAGCCTGATGCCGGAAATCACCGTGCCCGGCGGCGAAAACCCGTTGCCGAAGGGGGTATCTTCTTGCCCCCTGCCGTTTTCGGCGAGCGGCCCTTCCCAGAGATAGGTCGAGAACTCCGTGTGCCGTTCCCAGCGCAGCGAGCCCTTGCCCCACTTCATCGCGTGATGGCGGGCATGGCGGTCGGGCGCGGCAATACCAAGGCGCTGCGACAGTTCCGAAAGCACTGCCAGATCGACGCTCGAGCCGCCTTCGGTCATGAAGGAAAGCTGCACCAGCACGCGCGGCTTTTCGACCAGCGGATGCGGTCGGGCGTGGACCTCGCCGAGCGCGCCGGGCCGACCTTCATGCGCCGGAAAGCCCATGACGCTGCCGCCCATGGCTTTGGCGCGCAGCTGGAATTCGAGATTGGACGGGTCGGCGTCTGGCACGGCTGGTCCCCCGGGCTTCTCTGAGCCCTTTGGCAATGATGTCCCTCTAGAGCGGTTTTATCGTTTCACGGAAACGCCGAACCGCTCTATCCCTTTGATTCTGCGCAATTCCGGACGGAAAACCGTTTCACACTTTTCCTGGAATTGCTCTAGAGGCAATCGCCAGGGGACGCAAACAGCCAGTTTAGCAGAAGGTGATATGAAGCCGCGGCTGTGAAACCGACCCGGCCGGGCGAATTGGATAAATAATTTGACCAGTTGGCGACGCTGGCTTTATCTTGCGCGACATCGGTTCAACCCCCAGGCACCCCGTTTGAGCGACATTTTCTCCCGGATCGAGCATTCGCGCACCGCCGACGAGGTGGTGCAGCAGATCGAGAGCCTGATCCTCGAAGGCGTGCTGCGCACCGGCGACCGGCTGCCGGGCGAGCGCGAGCTGGCGCGCCAGTTCGAGGTGTCGCGGCCGATCCTGCGCGATGCCTTGAAAGCCTTGGAAGGGCGCGGGCTATTGACGACACGGCCAGGCGGCGGCACCCATGTCGCCGACGTCATCGGCCAGCTGTTCACGAAGCCGGTGGCCGACCTGATCTCGATGCATCGCAAGGCGGTGACCGACTATCTGGAGTACCGCCGCGAGATCGAGGCGGTGGCGGCGGAATATGCGGCGCGGCGCGCCACATCGGACGATCTGGCGCTGCTCGACCGCATCATGGCACGGATGGACGAGGCGCACCGGACCGGCAATTTCGACGACGAGGCGGAAATCGACGTTGAGTTCCATCACGCGATCTGCGAATGCGCGCACAACATCATCCTGCTGCACACGCTGCGCTCCTGTTATCGGCTGCTGTCGGAAGGCGTGTTCCAGAACCGGCGGCTGGTGTTCAGCGTGCCGGGTGCGCGCGAGGCACTGCTTTCGCAGCACCGGACAATCTACACCGCGGTCAAGGCCGGCGATCCGGCCGCGGCGCGGCAGGCGGCGATGGACCACATCTCCTATGTCGAACGGTCGATGGCCGAGGCCGAGCGCAGCGGCGACTGGCAGCGCGTGTCGCGGCTGAGGCTCAGGCAGCGCTCCGAGCCCGGTGACGGTGAGCCGGCAAGAAAACAGCCGTAGGGCGCGGCCAGAAAATTCAACGACGAACCAGCGAAGAACCAGCGGAAAAAGATCCATGAGCAGCATCCTCACCATCGCCGACCTCAAGGACCTGGCGCGCCGCCGTGTGCCGAAGATGTTCTTCGACTACGCCGATTCCGGCGCCTGGACCGAAAGCACCTACCGGGCCAACGAAGAGGATTTCCAGAAGATCAAGTTCCGCCAGCGCGTGCTGGTCGACATGGACAACCGCTCGCTGGAATCGACCATGATCGGCGAGAAGGTGGCGATGCCGGTGGCGCTGGCGCCGACCGGCATGACCGGCATGCAGCATCCGGACGGCGAGATGCTGGCGGCACAGGCGGCGGAGGAATTCGGCGTGCCGTTCACGCTGTCGACGATGAGCATCTGCTCGATCGAGGATGTCGCGTCGGTGACCAGGAAGCCGTTCTGGTTCCAGCTGTATGTGCTGCGCGACAAGGATTTCGTCTTCGATTTGATCGACCGGGCAAAGGCGGCGAAATGCTCGGCGCTGGTGCTGACGCTCGATCTGCAGATCCTCGGCCAGCGCCACAAGGATATCCGCAACGGGCTTTCGGCGCCGCCGCGAATGACGCCGAAGCACCTCTGGCAGATGGCGACAAGGCCGCGCTGGTGCGTCGGCATGGCCGGGACCAAGCGCCGGAGCTTCCGCAACATCGTCGGCCATGCCAAGGGCGTCGGCGACCTCGCCTCGCTTTCGTCGTGGACGAAGGAGCAGTTCGATCCGCATCTGTCGTGGAAGGACGTCGCCTGGATCAAGGAGCGCTGGGGCGGCAAGCTGATCCTGAAAGGCATTCTCGACAAGGAAGATGCGATGATGGCGGCCAGGTCGGGTGCCGATGCGATCATCGTTTCCAACCATGGCGGCCGCCAGCTCGACGGCGCCTCGTCATCGATCATGGCGCTCGAAGAGATCGCCGATGCCGTCGGCGACACGATCGAGGTGCATATGGACGGCGGCATCCGTTCCGGCCAGGACGTGCTCAAAGCACTGTGCCTCGGCGCCAAGGGCACCTATATCGGCCGGCCTTTCCTGTACGGCCTCGGCGCACTCGGCAAGGAAGGGGTTACCAAGGCGCTGGAAATCATCCGCAAGGAGATGGACATAACGCTGGCACTGTGCGGAAAGCGTCTGGTCACCGACATGGGCAAGGATCAGCTTCGGCGCTAAAGTCCCGTGACGGCATGACCACGGAGGCGACGCAGGCATTGACGGAGCCCGGCATCAATTTTTACGAGGCGCGCGGACCGCAAGGCATGCGCCTTTATGCGATCGGCGATGTGCACGGCCGGCTCGACCTGCTGACCGCCATGCACCGGCGGATCGAGGCGGAGCTCGGTCAAAGGCCGTCGGCTGATTGGCGCGTGATCCATCTCGGCGACTATGTCGACCGCGGCCCGAACTCCAAAGGCGTCATCGATTTCCTGATTGACGCGCAAAAACGCGATCCGCGTCACCTGACGCTGGTCGGAAATCATGATCTCGGCTTCCTCGATTTTCTCGATGTCCCCGATCCGGACGGGCTGTTCATGCGCTATGGCGGCATCCAGACGGCGCTATCCTATGGCGTGTCGCTCGGTGGGAGCAGCGCCTGGTTTGGCCGCGCCGATGCGGCATTGCGGCAAGGCCACGCCGCATTGGTCGAGGCAGTGCCGCAGAACCATGTCGAGTTCCTGCGCTCGCTGCCCTTTTCAGTCACGTTCGGCGATTTCTTCTTCTGCCATGCCGGCATCCGGCCTGGCATTGCGCTGGAAAGCCAGAGCCGGCAGGACCTGATCTGGATCCGCGAGGTCTTCCACGATCACACCGGTCTTCATCCCAAGATCGTGGTGCACGGCCATACGCCGGTGCCCAAGCCCGAGATCACAGGCAACCGCGTCAATGTCGACACCCTCGCCTGGCAGTCGGGAAACCTCACCGCGCTCGTCGTGGACGGCGCGGACAAGCATATCCTGACAGTCACGGGTGAGCGGGCTTAGGGAAGGCGTGGGGTTATGAGCAGAGGGTCTAGCGAAGCGCGGCGGTGACGCCGTAGCCGTCGACGGCATTGTGGTTGTTGGCTGCGTCGGCGGAATAAATGCCGAGGCCGCACAAGACAATGGCCGACAACATGGCAAAGGACAAAAAGGCTGCTTTCACGGACGTCATCTCTTGTTGAGCTTCCTGCATCTATGCACGAGCGGGTTACCAATGCGTTGAAACGCAAAATTCGTCGCAAATGTCTGACGGTTTCGCGCTTCTAGGCATGTTCTGTATCGGCGGTGTGTCGCGCGGGTCACAGGATAGGTTCATCGCGGTTGCACGGAAGATGCAGAGCGGCGCCTTTTAGGCTAGCGGATTGACACAGGCCAAGGATGAAACGCGTTATCCCCGGCGGATTTGGCGCCGCGTGCCAAATATGCAACGTCGCCAAATAGGCAACGTTGGCTGTATGAGTCGTCAGATCGTCGCCACCCAGGCGCGGGCGATGGCCAGGCCGGCGGCATCGGCTTGCGGTCCGTTGCGGGCCATTTCATCGTCGAGCCGACCTGCCCATTCAGGATGCCGCTCGGCAATCAGCGGTGCGAAGGAGGTGCTCCAGTCGCGAACCATCGGCCGGTCGGCCTCGAAATGGAACTGGAAGCCATAGACGGCGCGGCCGATGCGGAACGCCTGGTTCTCGGCGACGGCGTTGCCGGCCAGCCGCACGGCCCTCTCAGGCAAGACAAAGGTGTCGTCGTGCCATTCGAAGATCGGGAATTTTTCGGGCAAGGCGGCGAGCACCGGATCGGCGTTCGCGGTCGCGGTGAGCGCGACCTCGTGCCAGCCGAACTCCGAGGCACCGCCGATCTGGTTCTCGCCGCCAAAGGCGCGCGCGACCAACTGGCCGCCAAGGCAGATGCCGAGCACCGCGCGATCCCTCTCGGCAAAATCGCGCGTCAGGTCGAGCAGGCCCGGAAAATAAGGACAGAGCTCGTCGTCCAGTGCATTCTGGGCGCCGCCGAGCACCACCATGGCGTCATGCCCGCCGCTATCTTGCGGCAGCGCGTCGCCGCGATAGGGCCGGCGCAGGTCGATATCGGCGCCCGCCTCGACAAGTGCCGCGCCGATCTGGCCAAGGCCCTCATTGTCGAAGTTCTGGACAACCAAGACCCGCATCGAAACCTGCTGACATGAAATCGATGCAGCGAGCGATATCATGGCGCCAGCATTGCAGCCAACAGGGAACGCCTATGCCACTGCAAAACCGGGTCGATCCGTTCGGCGCCATCCATGCCGTGCCGGAGCGCGGCCTGTTCATGGGCAATCGCGGCATCATTCACGACGCCGAGACGAGAACGCTGTTGAGGAAGCGCTGGGCGCTGCAAGCCTGGATCATCTGCGTCTGCGAATTCCGCAACGTGCGGCGCGAGCCGATGGGTCGCAACCGGCAAAGCGACGACCAATTGGGCGGCAAGG
Source organism: Mesorhizobium sp. M1423 (assembly GCF_040317575.1). Lineage (NCBI taxonomy): Bacteria > Pseudomonadati > Pseudomonadota > Alphaproteobacteria > Hyphomicrobiales > Phyllobacteriaceae > Mesorhizobium > Mesorhizobium sp. M1423. The sequence goes on along the minus strand of NZ_JAMYKU010000030.1, from coordinate 60,138 downwards.
CCGGCTGGACCGAACTGTTTTTCCTCGACGAGGTGACGGCGCTGGCGGCCGGGCACCGGCCGTGCTTCTTCTGCCGGCGCGAGCGAGCCAGGGATTTTGTCCAGCGCTTCGGCGACGCCTTCGGCATTGCCGAGCCACGCGCGCCGCAACTCGACAAGCGCCTGCACAAGGAGCGGCTGGCATCGGGCGGACAGGCGCCGAGACTGAAACCGGAGGCGCTTGCGGACTTGCCTGACGGCACGATGATCTCGTCAGGAAACAGGGCATATGCCCTGTTTGACGGCGCCGCGCTGCCCTGGAGTTTCGGCGGTTACCAGCCGCCAATCAACTTCGATGCGCCGGCGCTAACCGATCCGCTAATGATTACACCGCCGACAAGCGTGGCTGTGCTTCGGGCCGGGTACCGCCCGGTCTGGGCAGTTTCGGATGCCTCATCGACGCGGTGGTCAGGAAGTCATAGGCCTTGATTCGGTCATCTTTGAAACGTGGGTTTTAGTCGGTTGAACGCATAGCCAGCGCCTTTAAGAACGCAGGCCCCGTCCCTTCAAAATCGCCTCACGAGCGTTAAGCTGCCCGGTGTTCAGGCAGGATCGTAGGAACTAATGACAGTGGCCCTTATTTGGAAAGGCTTCGGAGAAGCTCGCTCAGTTCTTCCGCCGAAGAACAATAGTAGTCAGCTTCTGCTGAAATTATTCTTTCTCTAACAACTGAGTTACAATGGAGTCCACCCATAAATCCTATAACAGACATTCCGGCATTTTGAGCGCCTTTGATCCCTGACAAGCTATCTTCCACCACTACACACTGCGCTGGCGAAAAACCTAGCTCGCTGGCTGCATGGAGAAATATGTCAGGAGCTGGTTTCGGTTTTCCAAGGTCGTGAGAGCTGTAAACTCTGCCCTCAAAAAATTCAGCCAGTAATGTCTTTGCGAGTGCATTTTTAATGTAATTCAGAGAGCTATTAGATGCGACGCACGATTGAAAAGATAAACCTTTGACAACCTGAGGAATTCCTCGAACAGCTTGAAGACGGAGAGCAAGTTCTTCCTCAAATTTTCTATCTGCTATGTCCATTGCGTCGGGCGGCAACAATGCCATCGTCTTCTTAACAACTTCCGCATCGCTTCCCGTGCCAACGAAATGACATAAGAAATAGTCTGTCGTCATCTCCAGGCCCATTGCGGACCAAACGGACGGGAAGACCTCGGCAGCAATGATTTCGCTATCCACTAGAGTTCCGTCACAGTCGAATATTACCAGCTTACTCATTGGCATTTCATTGCATCTATGAGCTTTAGGGTCCAGAAGTGAATCCTTCTAGCGGGGCTCCGATCGACTTTAAGTTGGCTTCGAACGTCGCCAAAGCCATCTTAAAGTGGCCGGGAAGACGCTGGGCACTCTTCGGCGCGGTTTGGTACTTCCGACAAGGGCGTGTCGTCTCTGCGGCATGCACGGCTTGACGCCGGGGACAGCCTCGATCATTCCTCGGCGATGCGCGCCAATTACAAGATGCAGCGGCTGTTCGTGCCGGACGAGCTTGGACCGGATACCGAGTTCGACGTCGGCCCGCAGCAGAGCCATTATCTCTCGCATGTGCTGCGGCTCGGCGAAGGCGCCGAGGTTCTGGTGTTCAACGGCCGCGACGGCGAATGGTCGGCGGCGATCGCCGCGAAATCGAAGAAGGCGTTGCGCCTGAAGGTGATGGCGCTGCAGCGACCGCAGCCGCCACTGCCCGATCTCGTCTATTGCTTCGCGCCGCTGAAGCAAGGACGGCTCGACTACCTCGTGCAAAAGGCGGTGGAGATGGGCGCCGGCAGCCTGCAGCCGGTCATCACCCAGCATACGCAAGTGGCAAAACCCGGCATCGAGCGCCTGCGCGCCAATGTCGTCGAGGCGGCCGAACAATGCGGCATATTGGCGGTACCGGATGTGCGCGAAGCGGAAAAATTCGAGCGCCTGCTCGGCAACTGGGATCGTGAGCGGCGGTTGATCTTCTGCGACGAGGATGCCGCCACCAACAATCCCCTGCCGGCATTGCAGGCGGTGCGGGAGAACAAGCTCGCGCTGCTAGTCGGGCCGGAGGGCGGCTTTTCCGACGAGGAACGCAGGATGCTGAGAGCGCTGCCGTTCGTTACCGCCATTCCGCTCGGGCCGCGCATCCTGCGAGCGGATACGGCGGCGGTGGCGGCACTGGCGCTGATCCAGGCGACAATCGGCGATTGGTGATCAATTCCCGTTACCCTCTGGCTCAGGATTTTTCGCTTGAACGGCTACTGACATTTCGTCCATCTAGCGCCGGCGGTCGTCCGGCCGCTCTGCAGCGCAGCGCGTCCTTTCGGGCGCGCAAAGGACGCTGTAGCATATTGATTGGGCACATGATCCTTTCCGAAAATCGAAGCCGATTTTCGGGGTCATGTGCGGAGGGCTATTATGGCGCGCGATACTACCGATTTCCGGCCGATAGAAAGCGTCGACGAACTCGTCGAGCACCTGGCCGAAGGCAACAAGCCGCGCCACAAATGGCGGATCGGCACCGAGCACGAGAAATTCCCGTTCTATATCGACGGCAATGCGCCGGTGCCCTATGGCGGCGAGCGCGGCATCCGCGCCATCCTCGAAGGCATGCAGGACAAACTCGGCTGGGACCCGATCATGGATGCCGGCCGCATCATCGGCCTGGTCGAGCCGACCGGCCAGGGCGCGATCTCGCTGGAACCCGGCGGCCAGTTCGAGCTGTCCGGCGCGCCGCTGGAGACGATCCACCAGACCTGCCGCGAAGGCAATGCGCATCTGGCGCAGGTACGCGAGATCGCCGAACCGATGGGCATTCGTTTTCTCGGCCTTGGCGGCAGCCCGAAATGGTCGCTGGCCGAGACGCCGAAAATGCCGAAATCGCGCTACGAGATCATGACCCGCTACATGCCCAAGGTCGGTACCAAGGGCCTCGACATGATGTACCGGACCTGCACCATCCAGGTGAACCTCGACTTCGAGAGCGAAGCCGACATGCGCCGCAAGATGCAGGTGTCGCTGAAATTGCAGCCACTGTCGACGGCGCTGTTTGCCAACTCGCCCTTCACCGAAAGTCGGCCGAACGGCCTGCAGAGCTGGCGCGGCGAGATCTGGCGCGACACCGACAACCAGCGCTCCGGCCTGCTCGAATTCTGCTTCTCGCCCGATTTCGGCTTTGCCGATTATGTCGAATGGGCGCTCGACGTGCCGATGTATTTCGTCATCCGCGACGGCCAGTACCATGACATGACGCACATCACCTTCCGCCAGTTCATGGCAGGTGCTGCCCATAACGAACTGCCGGACGGGCTGCCGACGATGGGCGACTGGGCGAACCATCTGTCGACGCTGTTCCCGGACGTGCGGCTGAAGCGCTTTCTCGAAATGCGCGGCGCCGATGGCGGGCCGTGGCGGCGCATCTGCGCGCTGCCGGCCTTCTGGGTCGGGCTGCTCTACGATGCGGCTGCGCTCGACGCGGCCGAGGCGCTGACTTCGAGCTGGAGTTATGACGAAGTGCTGGCAATGCGCAACGCAGTGCCGGAACAGGGCATTTCAGCGCCCTTCCGCAACACGACGTTGCGCGAGATCGCCCGCGACGTGCTCGTCATCTCGCGCATGGGACTGAAGAACCGCGGCCGCAAGAACCGCGACGGCTATGACGAGACCTCGTTCCTCAACACGCTCGACGAAGTCGTCGCGCGCGGCACGACCAGCGCCGAAGAGATGCTGTCGGCCTACCACACACGCTGGGGCGGCTCGATCGAGCCGGTGTTCATGGAATACGCGTATTAACGCTTCGCTATCCGCATGAGCCACGGTCCGGCAAATTCGCTTCAATCAGTGATGGAAACGAACTAGGCTTCTCCAAACGAGGATTTGCCGGAGGAGAAAACAATGCCTTCCTTGTTCGATATTCTGGCACAGGCCCAGAACGGCAATGGCATGCAGGCGCTGGCCCAGCAGTTCGGGCTTTCGCAGCAGCAGACGCAGGCGGCGGTCGCGGCGCTGCTGCCGGCCTTTTCGCAGGGGCTGAAGCGCAACACAGCGGACCCTTATGGACTCGGCTCCTTCATGACGGCGATGGCCAGCGGCCAGCACGCCAAATATTTCGAGGATGCAAGCCGGGCCTTCTCGCCGCAGGGCCTCGATGAAGGCAACGGAATTCTGGGGCATTTGTTCGGCTCGAAGGATCTGTCACGCGCCGTCGCCAGCCAGGCCGCGCAGGCGAGCGGTGTCAGCCAGCAGGTGTTGCAGCAGATGCTGCCGGCAATTGCCTCGATGATGATGGGCGGGCTGTTCAAGCAGACCACCAACCAGTTAGGCGGGCAGATGCATGCGGCAGGGGGTGGGCCCGGCGGCGGCAATCCGCTCGGCGAGCTCATCGAGCAGATGATGCGGCAGGCGGGCGGCGGCAGCCAGGCGCCGGCCCCTCAGCCTGCAGGCCCGGCGGACAATCCGCTTGGCAAGGTCCTGCAGGATATGTTCGGCGGCGCACAGCAGCCGCAACAGACGCAGAGCCCTTACGGCGACAACCCGCTCGGCAAGCTGTTGCAGGACATGTTCGGCGGCGGGCAGCAGCCGCAAACCCAGCCGCAGCAGACACAGAACCCTTATGGCGACAATCCACTCGGCAAGGTGCTGCAGGACATGTTCGGCGGTGGTGCGCAACAACCGCAGCCGCAGGCGCGTCAGGCGCCCCAGCAGCCCCAGGCGCCGCAGCCGCAGGCCAATCCGAGCGGCAGGCCGAGAAATCCGTTCGACGACCTGTTCGGCAAGATGTTCGAGACTGGTGCCCAGCAGCGCGACGACTACCAGAAAGGCATGGAGTCGATCTTCGACCAGTTCAAGCAGGGTATGGGCCGGCGGTAGAACCTGTTCCATCCCCGACAAAAAATCGCGATGGGACTCTGTCAGTGCCGCCCAAAAAGAAAGCCCGGTCCTGGGAGGACCGGGCAGCGCGCAGGCTGGCCGGGGGGATCCGGCAGGGAGTGGGGAGCCTGCGTAACTTGGTGGCTTCGTGCCTCAAAAAGGTTCAATGCGACCAAAATCGCGAATTTGTGCGATCAGGCCACCTTGCGGGCAATATCCTCGATCGTTTCGGCGCGCTCGACCGCGATAACGCGAAGCCTCTCGGTCGGATCGCGGCCAAAGGGCACACCGACAGCGACGTGCAGGTCGGCTCGGGTCAGGCCGATGTCGGCGAGTTCGGCATCCGACATCTCGCCGAGGCGATAAAAGGCGCGGCGGTTTTTCCAGGCGCGGTAAACATTGGCAGCGGCATTGGCCACGCGCGTCGCAACGGCCGGACGCGAGGTGATGCGCGAGGTCTCGGTAGCGAAATCAAACGTAGCCATGTCGGTCTCCTTCACATTCGAACGAGCGAAACCAGTCGATCGGGCGCTGGCGACAGCGGCCGTTCCGGCTTCGATTCACATGCTTTCATGTGGACAGTCGGAATTTGCCACGGCGCGATTGATTAATCCAACGAATGTTTCTAATCTTTAGCATCAACATCAATGATGGATTAGACCGATGAAAGCGCCGCTCGATCTCGATCAGTTGCAGACCTTCATCTCGATTGTCGACACCGGCAGCTTTACCCGCGCGGCGGAAGCGGTGCATCGCACCCAGTCTGCGGTGTCGATGCAGATGCGGCGGCTGGAAGAGCGGATCGGCAAGCCGCTGTTCGAAAAAGACGGCCGCACCAACAGGCTGACCGAGGAAGGCGACCGGCTGCTCTCTTACGCAAGGCGGCTGCTCTATCTCAACAAGGAAACACTGGCCGCCTTCGACGACCGCCGGCTCGAAGGCACCATCCGCATCGGCACGCCGGACGACTATGCCGATCGCTTCCTGCCCGAGATCATGGCGCGGTTTGCCCGTTCCAACCCGCATGTCGAACTGACCGTTATCTGCGAACCGACGCCGGGACTGGTCGAACACATCAAGCGCGGCAATCTCGACCTGGCGCTGGTGACGCACAATGACGCGCGCGGCCAATCGGAAGTGGTGCGGCGCGAACCGCTGCTGTGGGTTACCTCGGCCAATCATGCGACGCATGAGCAGCCGATCCTGCCGATGGCCTTCGGCCGGCCGAACTGCATCTGGCGGCGGGCCGCCGCCGACGTGCTCGACCAGCAGAACCGCGACTACCGCATCCTGTTCACCAGCTTCTCGGCCACCGTCATCGCCGCGGCGGTGCTTTCCGGCCTGGCGATCTCGGTGCTGCCGGAATGCGCGCTGCGGCCCGGCATGCGGGTGCTGGGCGAGGCCGACGGTTTCGGCGCCCTGCCCGATTGCCGCATCGGCATCATGCGCGGCCAGACCTCGCGGCCGGAGATCGTCGATGCGCTCGCGCGCCACATTTCGGAAAGCCTCGACAATATTTCCGTGCCGCTCGGCGAAGAGTCGGGAACCTTCGACTTTGCCGCACTCGCCTTTTCGAAGATGAAGCGGACCAAGCCGAACCAGATCTTGCCGGGCTGGTAGGGTTTCGTGTCTCATAGCGCCATGGGGGCCCCGCCACCGCGGAGCTGAAGCAAGTTCGGCCTCAATGACGACGGAAATTCAGTGCGACGAGGATCATCGCCGCAGTACCGGCAGCGGCGAGATAGACGGCCATCCGCACACCTTCCGCGGTAGCGACGCGCAGCGCTTCTCCTGTCAAACCGCCGGTGCCGGCGTTTGCAACGGCTACCAGGATAGCCAGCCCCACCGCGCTACCAACCTGCTGACCCGTGGATGCAATGCCTGAGGCGATGCCTTGCTCATGCGCGGCAACGCCCTTGGCTGCGGCTGCGAACATTGTTGGAAAGGTGATGCCGCCGCCGAGGCTGAAGACAATCAGTCCGGGGACCAGCTCGGCATAAGTGCTGTCCGCCGACATGGCCATGCCCAGGGCCGCCGTACCAATCGCGCCGATCGCAAGGCTGATGACGAGCGTGTTTCGTGTACCCAGGCGGGTCGCCATCCGACCGCTCAGCGCATTGCCCGACAAGACGGCCAACATCGGGACCATGATGGCGAAACCAGTCTGCAGAACGCCGAAGCCCTGCACTGTCTGGAAGTAGAAAGACAGGAAATAAAGCAACGAACCGAACGTGGCGGTGAACAGGAATGTGGTGACGACGCCGGTGCTGAGGTTGCGGTTGGCCAGCAGCCGCAGCGGCAGCAACGGGTCGCGGCTATGCGCCTCTATGGCCACGAAGAGCGCCAGCAACAGGATCCCAACGGCAGCGCTGACCAGAATACCCTGTGAAGCCCAGCCGTACTCTGGACCCTGGACGAGCGTGAAAACGAGCAGGGTGGTACCGACCGTCGCCGTCAATGCGCCCGGCAGATCGAACTTGCGGCCTGACTGGTACCCGTTGTCTGCTAGAATCACCGGAAAGGCCGCCACGATCGCGATGCCGGCCAAAGGCACATTGACGAAGAACACCGCCTCCCAGCCGAATGCCTGGGTCAGCACGCCGCCAAGCAACGAGCCCAGAACCATGCCCCCGGCACCAGAGCCGGCCCATACGGACAAAGCGATATTGCGTTCGCGGCCTTCGCTGAAGGTGGTGTTGACCAGCGACAGGGTGGCCGGGAAAAGAAAAGCGCCGCCCAAGCCCTGCACGGCGCGCGCGGCAATCAGGATCTGAGGCGTCGTGGCGAAACCGCCGACCAGCGAAGACACTGCGTAGAGGACAAGCCCGAAAACGAACATTCGCCGACGCCCAAGCAGGTCGGATGCCCTGCCTCCAAGCAAGAGGAAGCCGCCAAACGCAACCGCATACGCACTCACGACCCATTGCAGGGTCTGCGCCGAGAAGCCGAGGCCCAGTCCGATCTCGGGCAAAGCGACAAAAACGATATTGTAGTCGATCGAAATAATAAGCTGGGCAAAAGCCAGCAATGTCAAAACCAGACCAAACCGTGGTCGGGCCGATACGTCAGCCACGCTCGAGTGGTGGCTCATATTCAACTGGTCGGTCATGCCTATTCCTTTTTCCAAATGGAGCCCAGCACCCGCTGATTTCCAAATGGAGCCCAGCACCCGCTGATCAGCGCGGCAATTGGCAAGGTAATATCTGGACGAAACAGCCAAAATGGCGTAGAGCTGGAAGCATCGTCCTCTATTGGCAACGATGTGCGACTGTGCTGGATCTGAACGATCTTTATTATTTTGCGAAGGTGGTCGAGAAACAGAGCTTCACTGCCGCAAGCCACGCGCTTGGACGATCAAAGTCCAACATCAGCCGGCGCATCATCGAGCTCGAGAAACAGCTGGGCGTCTGTCTTATCCAGCGAACCTCCCGCAGCTTCGCCGTCACTGATATCGGCCAGGAGGTCTATCAGTTTGCTGTGGGAATGCTGGTCGAGGCGGAATCGGCCGAAGGCGCCGCGGCGCGACGACTGGCCGAGCCCAGCGGTACGGTCCGCTTCACCTGCTCGATCGGCATGGCGCAGTCGTTCCTGGCGGAATTGCTACCCCGGTTCCTTTTAAAGTTTCCCAAGGTAAACATCATCCAGCACGCGACCAACAGGTATGTGGATCTTGTCGACGAGGGGTTTGACCTTGCGCTTCGCGGCCATGTCGAGCCGCTGCCCGATTCCAGCCTGATCCAGCGTCGGTTCGCGCCGACGCCCTGGCATCTTTTCGCCGCACCCATCTATCTTGCCGGCGCAGGCACACCGACAAGCCCACAGGACCTTGCCGACCATGGCGGCCTCGCACTGAACGGGCTGACCGGCGGGGCGGTCTGGAATCTGCGCAATATCGGCGGCGAGACTGTCCTGATGCCGCTCACGGCGCGCTTGCGCAGCGACGATCTGGGAACACTGAAACAGGCTGCCATTGCGGGCCTGGGGATCGTGGCGCTGCCGGCCTATTTCTGCCAGGCCGAAACAGGCAATGGCATATTGCAACGCATCCTGCCGCAATGGACGGCGGGAGAAGCTGGGATCACTTTGCTGTCGCCTTCGGGGCGCAGCCTGTTGCCGGCAGTTCGAGCGTTCAGCGATTATCTGGCTGCCGAATTTTTGGCCGTAGCGAGATGATGGGATCGCGTTATGACACGCGGCCGGATACAGGCGCCTTGACGGCGGCCAACAACCGTCCCCCAATCGGCCGATGAGCGACACAGCATCCGAATCACGCACCAACGCCACCGAGTATACGGTGAGCGAGATTTCCGGCGCGCTGAAGCGCACGGTCGAGGACGTCTTCGGCAATGTACGGGTGCGCGGCGAGATTTCCGGCTATCGCGGGCCGCATTCCTCCGGCCATGCCTATTTCTGCCTGAAGGACGATCGCGCGCGGCTCGACGCCGTGGTGTGGAAGACCACGATGAGCCGGCTGAAATTCCGTCCAGAGGAAGGCATGGAGGTGATCGCCACCGGCAGGCTGACCACCTATCCCGGAAAGTCCAACTACCAGATCGTCATCGACAATCTTGAGCCGGCCGGTGCCGGCGCGCTGATGGCGCTGCTGGAAGAGCGCAAGCGCCGGCTGCAGGCCGAAGGCCTGTTCGACGCCGGCCGCAAGCGCCTGCTGCCCTTCATGCCGCGCGTCATCGGGGTCGTCACCTCGCCGACAGGCGCCGTCATCCGCGACATCATCCACCGCATCAAGGACCGCTTTCCGCTGCATGTGCTCGTCTGGCCGGTGCGGGTGCAGGGCGAAATGGCGGGAGCGGAGGTGACCGCTGCCGTCAACGGCTTCAACGCACTGCCATGGGACGGCGCCATCCCGCGGCCCGACCTGTTGATCGTGGCACGCGGCGGCGGCAGCCTGGAGGATCTGTGGGGCTTCAACGACGAAGCGCTCGCCCGGGCCGTCGCCGCTTCGGCCATTCCGTTGATTTCCGCGGTCGGCCACGAGACCGACTGGACGCTGGTCGATCTGGCGGCGGATGTGCGGGCGCCGACGCCGACGGGCGCCGCCGAAATCGCCGTGCCGGTCAAGGTCGACCTCGAAGCGACGCTTGCCGGTCTCAGCGCACGGTTGAAGACCGCGGTGTCGCGCAATTTCGAACGCAAGCGGCAAGCGGCGCGCGCGGCCGCCCGTGCGCTGCCCTCGCCCGACCAGTTGCTGGCGCTGCCGCGGCGGCGCTTCGACGAGGCGACGAGCCGGCTTGGCCGGGCGCTGTCGGTCAGCGTCGAGCGCAAGCGGGCCAGGCTTCTGGGGCAGCGGCTGACGCCGGCCACCTTGTCGCGGCGCATGAACGAAGCCCGCACGCTGACCCGCCGCGACCTCGCCCGTGCGCAAGCGGCGTTCCTTGCCATCGTGCGCGAGCGTCGGGCGCGGTTTTCGCGCACGGCGGCCAGACTGTCACCGGCGCCGATCGCGAGGCGGCAGAAACTGCAAGGCGATGCCCTGCTGGCCCTGACGCGACGGCAGGACCACGCGATTTCGAGACGACTGGACCGTCTGCGTGGAAAACTGACGCAGGCCGATCGGTTGCTGGCGACGCTCTCGCACAAGGCCGTGCTGGCGCGGGGCTTCGCACTGGTCAAGGATGTGGACGGCGCGGTGGTCAAGCATGCGGCGGACGTGGTGTCGGGAATGGCGCTTTCGCTGGAGTTCGCCGACGGCACCGCGGATGCAGTCGCCATCAGTGGCACGGCGCGGCCGAAGACGGTTGCCAAGCCCGCGGCCAAGCTCAAGGCGCCGGGCGGCCAAGGTTCGCTTTTCTGAGGAAGAAATGACCGACCCTCATCTTGCGACGCCCTCGGGCAAACCGCGCGCCCGCGCCTTCGCGATCCCATTCGATGGCACGCCGGGCCGCTTCAACGCCATCACCGATGTGCCTGGCGTGAGGGTCGGCTATACCACGCTGATCTCAGGGGACGGGCCGCTCGTTGTCGGCAAGGGTCCAGTACGCACCGGCGTGACCGCGATCCTGCCACGGCCCAGGGGCGAACTGGCCGTACCGGCGTTCGCCGGCGTGTTCAGCGCCAATGGCAATGGCGAACTGACCGGCTCGCATCTGATAGAGGAACTCGGAGCGTTCAATCTTCCCATCACCATCACCAACACGCATTCCTGCGGCGTCAGCCGCGACGCAACGCTGCGCTGGATGCAGAAGGTGCTGCCGCAATCGCTCGACAGCGCCTGGGCACTGCCGGTAGCGGGCGAGACTTATGACGGCTTTCTAAACGACATCAACGGCCACCATGTGAGCTTCGAGCATGTATTTTCGGCGCTCGAGACGGCTGAAAGCGGGCCGATCGAAGAGGGCAGCGTCGGCGGCGGCACCGGCATGATCACCTTTGGCTTCAAGGCGGGATCGGGCACATCCTCGCGCAGCGTCGACTGGAACGGAGAGCGTTTCACGATCGGCTGCTTCGTCCAGTCGAATTTCGGTGCGCGGCGGAACCTTGTCGTGCGTGGCGTTAGGGCCGGCGCGGAACTCGCCGAACCGGCGATCCGGGACAACACGCCGCGAGCGGAAAAGAGCTCGATCATCGCGATCGTCGCCACCGATGCACCATTCATGCCGCATCAGTTGAAAAGACTGGCGAAACGCGTGCCGCTCGGCGTCGCGCTGACCGGCGGCTATGGATACAATTCATCCGGCGATATTTTTCTGGCCTTCAGCACGGCCAATGCCGATGCGGCGCGCGGCGCGGCCGGCAAGCTGGTCAGCGCCGGCTATATACCGGATGCCGACATCAACCCGTTCTTCGACGCCGTCGTTCAGAGCGTGGAGGAAGCCATCCTCAACGCGCTGGTCGCCAATGATGACATGACCGGGCGCGACGGCAATTTCGTGCCGGCGTTGCCGAAAGCATGGCTCGAGGAGAGATTTGGCAAGGCTGCGCGGCGATAAGACCGCGCAACTGCATCAGACAGGCAATAATCGCCCGGCAGGTTTTGCCGGGGGCGATCCGTCAGCCGGCAGGCTTGTTGGAATTCTGCTCGTCCTGATCGGCCTCGGCCGCCTCTTCGAGCCTCGAAGCAATGAGCTCCTGAATGTCGCCGACCTCTTCCTGGATATCCTCCAGGGGTATGCCGGCTTCGGCAGCTTTGGCCGCACATTCCCTGGCGAGGGTCTCGGCCTGCTTCTCGATTCTGGCTGGCGAGGGCTGGCAATGGACTTTTTCGCCAATCCACCCGCGCAAGAACTCGATCGCGTGTTCACTCATACTGCTGTTTCCCTAGCGGCTATGCCGATTGGTAATCATAAACGTCGGCATCTTCGAAAAGATGCGTGCTGCCATTCGAGCCGAGTCGGCTTCGCCCGGCAAGCCGAATTTGTCCGAGGTCCACAGAGCTGAAGGGAATGGTGGGTTCAAGGAGCACGTTCTGGTTCTTGAGGACTGATTCTCTCGACGAAACTCGTTTGACCCGCGCTATTGTTTCTATTTGCTTTTTTTCGGTTTTCAAGCCGTTTTAGATCACAATAGATAACACAATAGCTAGCACATTTACCGCGCACTCGCCGGCACCACGTAAAAGGCGAGCCGTCAAAGCCGCCGCTATATAGTGACAACCATTTGCAATGTCGACTCTGCCCGCGATCCTGCTTCTTTCCGCCGCGCTTGCTGGGAGATATGTGGTGTGGCGGGCCTTGCGGTGCAAACTGCCGAGCGCCTCATGCAAGGCATGCAATAGCGTCTTGTGGAACCCTGAATTGCTTGTCTCAGGGTGGCTCTCTACCGCTGGCGATAAAGGATCATGCCGGCATGATAGAGAACGCCTTCGACGAACTCACCGTCCGCGGTGAAGCCCGTATCGTCCCAGTATTCTATGTGGTTGCCCTGCACTTCATAGCGTCCCCGATAGGCGCTCTCGCGGTCACCGCGCGCTTCGTCATAACGGCCGTTCGGCAGGAGTTCGTGCCTGATATGGCGATCCTCGGTGATCCACATTCCGACATAGGGGTGATCTTGGCGCGTCATTGATTCCTCCGCAAGGATTGGAGTTGAAGGAAGGGTCAGGCCGGTTGGGGCTACAGCAACGGCAATACCCGTAAGCATTGCGGCCAAAGTGGATCGCATCAATGCGCCGCCTTCGTCGGACGCACGACGATCTCGTTGACATCGACATCGTCGGGCTGTTCGATTGCGTAGCGCACTGCCCTGGCGATGGCATCGGGTTGCAGGGCAATAGCACGCCAGGTTTTCATGGCGGCGGCAGCGGCTTCGTCGGAGATCGTGTTCGCCAGTTCGCTTTCCACCACGCCAGGATGAATGCAGGTTACGCGGATATCGTCACTCTCCTGGCGGAGCCCATCGGAAATCGCGCGGACAGCGTATTTCGTTGCGCAATAAACGGCAGCCGTGGGCGAGACGGCCAGTGCGCCGATGGAACCGATATTGATGATATGCCCGGAGCCGCGTGCCGTCATCTCCGGCAGCACCGCCGCGACGCCGTACAGAACACCTTTGATGTTGACGTCCACCATCAGCTCCCACTCGTCGACCTTCATGGCGGCCATGGCCGAGAGCGGCATGACGCCCGCATTGTTGACGATGACGTCGACCTGGCCCCATTCGGCCCGCGCAGCATCGGCGAATGCTGCGACATCCGCCCTTTTGGTGACGTCGAGCGCTCGTACGCGAACGATTCCACCAGCTGCCTCGATTTCGGCTGCGAGGACTTCAAGGCGGTCGGTGCGCCGTGCGCCAAGCATCAGCTTTGCACCTGCCGCGCCAAGTTCGCGGGCGATGCCAGCACCGATGCCGCTGGAGGCACCGGTGATCAGAACAACTTTGTTCATGGTCATCGAGATGATCCTTTTGGTTCTTTTCACGATGTGAAGGGATGGCGTGCGGGTGAGCTCCCGCGGGACGCCAGCCTTATTTGGGTCACTGGGCGGTGTAGCCGCCATCAACCAGAAGCAGGGCCCCGGTGATGAAGCTGGACGCCGGCGAGGCTAGGAAGGCGATGGCCTCGGCAACTTCTTGCGGCTGGCCGATCCGGCCGATCGGATGCGCATCGCCAAAGCTGCGCAGCATCTCCCGGCCATTCTCCACCACACCTTCCATGATGTCGGTTTCGATCACGCCAGGGGCAACGGCGTTGCAGCGAATGCCCATGCGCCCGTATTCGATCGCGATCACCTTGGTCAGCTGTGCGACAGCCGCCTTGGAGGAGGCATAGGCCGCCTGCGTCTCGAAGGCCGCGACGGCCGAGATCGACGAGACGTTGACGATCGCGCCGCCACCGCCGGCGGCCATCAATTCCACCGCGGCACGGGCGGTGACGAAGCTGCCGCGCGCATTGATCTGCAGGATGCGGTCATAGTCGTCGACCGAGGTCTCCGTCAGACGTTTGTTGAGCGTGCGACCGGCATTGTTCACGACGATGTCCAGTCGTCCGAAGCGCTTCGCCGCGAGTTCGACCGAGCGTCTGGCCAGAGCCTCGTCAGCGACATCACCGACCAGGGTTGCCACATCCTCGGCTTCCAATTCACGTACAGTGTCGCTGAGATCGCTTGCCACGATCCGGGCACCCCTGGCACGCAGCAGCTCCGCCGTGCAGCGGCCGATGCCGCGTGCCGCGCCCGTCACGAGGGCGACTTTTCCATCCAGGTTCCAGGAGGAAGGCAGTGATGTCATGGGTTATCTCCTTGGTCATCCGGCATCGGCTTGATCGGGAGGATCAAGCCTTTCTTGCCATTGCGACAGAGATAGAGCCATGGCATTGTCGCGATAACCCGCCCGCTGGTAACCTCGATGGTAAGTTTAGCTAACCAATGGACATCGATCTCAATGCAATTGCCGTCTTCGTCACAGTGGCCGAGGAACGCAATTTCCGCGCTGCGGCAGACCGCCTGGGCGTGACGCGCTCGGCGGTCAGCCAGAGCGTCCTCAGGCTTGAACAGCGCCTGGGGATCGCATTGCTGCAGCGCACGACACGTAGCGTAAATCTGACCGAGGCGGGCGAGCGCCTGCTGGCGAGCGTCGCACCGGCGATCGCCGACGTGAACGCGGCAATCGAAGCCACCACGGAGTTTCTGGACCGCCCACGCGGCCGGCTGCGGATCGCGGTTTCGTCGATCGCGGAGACGTTTCTGTCAGGGCCGTTGCTGGCGTCCTTTGCAGAAAGATTTCCCGAGGTGCATCTGGATATCGTGGTCACCGACGAGGAATTCGACATCGTTGCCGAAGGTTATGATGCGGGCGTGAGGCTCGGCGAAGTGATCGAGCAGGACATGATTGCCGTGCCGGTATCGGGCGATCAGCGACAGATGGCCGTCTGCGCCCCGCGCTATCTCGAAAAGTTCGGAGCACCCGCCCATCCGCGCGAGCTTGTGGCTCATCGTTGTATCGGCTGGCGGCCGGCGCCGGGAGTTTCGCCCTATCGGTGGGAGTTTGGCGAGGACGGGCGCGAGTTCGACGTGGCGGTTGCGCCCGAGATCACCACTAACGACATGTGGCTGATGATCCGGCTGGCCGTTGCAGGCGCCGGAATCACGTTCGGCATGGCGGACACATTCCGCCCCTGGATCGACCGCGGCGAGCTTGTGCCAATCCTCGACGACTATTTTCCGCCGTTTGCGGGCTTCTATCTTTATTTTCCCAGCCGACGGAATATCGCGCCGAAGCTGAGAGCCCTTGTGGATCACCTGCGCGGTGCGCGTCAGGCGGGATCGCAGGTGACCGCGCCAGGGTCGTAGAGATCGCTTGGCGCTATTGGTCAGAAACCTGGCTGAAAGCTGAATGGTACCGTTGGCTGGGATCGAACCAGCGACCTCCGGATCCACAATCCGGCGCTCTAACCATCTGAGCTACAACGGCACGCTTGCCCGAGCGATATCCAGACGGAACGTTCATTCTCCGGGACCCGCTCTGTCGTTCGGCGATGCGTCCATACGGGCTATCGGAGTTTAATTCAAGGCTTTTGGCAAAGCAAAAGATCGCTCCGGCATAGCGTCATTTTTCGCCGGACAAAGAAAAGGCCGGCGGGAGGAGGTGCCGGCCTTTTCCTGTTACGAGCCAGCGGGAGGAGGTGCTGGCTGGTTATCCCGGTGAGCAGAGGGAGGAGGTTCCACCCGCCGGGTATTCGCTTAAACCACTATATCGCACATCTATTTGTCTGACGAAATGCGACCTTTTGATGCATCGTCAAACTGTGTGCAAATATTAGGCGATCTTAATTTCTTTCACGGCCTTCTCGAAGGCGGTCTTGATCGGCTTGGATACGTCCTCAGCCGCCTTGGCAGCAACCGCCTGGAAGTCCTTGGCCTGCTCAACGGTCATTTCGACGCGCTTGCGCAGGAACGCAGTCTGCAGCTCGACGACTTCCGACAGCGACTTGGCGCCAATCAGGGCTTCGAAATGCGAGAAGCCGGCCTCGGCATTGGCGCGCAGGGCGGCGATGGTCTTGAGCGACAGGTCGCTGGAAACGGTCTTGGCGGTCTCGTAGGTCGACTCCAGAGCCTTCTGGGTCTCCTCGGCGCCGGTCTTCAGCTTGGCATAGGCCTCTTTCGACTGCTCGACGCCCTTTTCGGCGAAGGCGCGGATCTGATCGGTGGCCTTGGAAGCGTCGAAGCTTGGGAATTCAACGTTTTCGATCGTGTCGGCGGTCTTGGTCCTGGACATTTTCCATCCTTTTCAGCGGCAGCGGCTTTGACAGAAAGCCGTCTCGTTCATCTATCGTGGCAATATAAAGGCAAATTTTGTGCATTGCAACATGTTTGTTGCATCGCACCATTGATTATTTGTTTCGCGACGTTAACCACGCGCCTAGAGATTCCGCTGGTTGCACGCTATGACTTGTGGACCTTCGCGCCGTCGGCTTTTATTAACAAAGCGTTAACCGCAAATTGCCCGCTCTGTGAGGGTCGCCAAGCGCATGCCGGCTGAAAACTACTCCTTCCTCGATGTTGCCGTGCTCGACGCGGTCCGCCTGCGGTTCGCCGCCGGCGACGCGATCGCCATTCTGTCGGCAGATCTCGAGCAGGTGATATGGGCCAACGGCCCCGGCGCGGCGGTATTCGGCTATCCGGACATCGGAGCCATCATCGGCGCTTCGGCAGGATTGCCGCTGATCGCCAGGCGCCAGATCATGGCAACCAGCGGTTTTCCGCGGATCGGCCGCGACCGTGCCATCACGGTCCGCCTGGCTACCGGGCTGACCAGCCGCGCGGTTGGTTTCCTGGCCAGCGCGGTGACCATGCCCGATGGCGAGGAAGCAATCATGCTGGCGTTGCCGGCGGCGCAGACCGGCTCGCGCAGCGCGGCCGAGATCGCCGATCGCGCCATCAGCGGCTTTACCGAAGACGGCCACTACATCGCCTTTGTCGATGCCAAGGGCAATATCGACGCCGCGTCGGACGGCTTTTCGTCGCTCGGCATCCGGCCTGAGACGCTGGCCGCGCTTGTCGCCGACGTGGCGAACGACAGCGACCGCATCGTCAAGCGCCTGGTTCCGGGCGGATCCAGCTCCTATCCGGCGGGCCTTGCCCGTCTGACGGACGAGCGGCACCTGCTGGTGGTGATCGACGAGGACCGGCTTGACGGCGAGGCCCCTGTTGGCGAGCGCGCCGTCGCGGAACCCGGCAGCGAGGCAGCAGCGGCGCCGAGCGGTCTTCCCCAACCAACGGACCAGGACAACGAGCAGCCAATCGCCGAGCCGCCAATCACCACCACCGGCGCGGCGGAGATCGACCTTGCGGCGATCGAAGGCAGCTCCGCATCGGCGGAGCACGAGCCTGCCGACACAGCCAAGCAGGTTTCGGGGGCCGACAATCAGCACACGGCTGGCGAAACGCCGACGCAGCATGACCATTGGTACTTCAATGCGGGCGACGACACGCAGGTCCCGCCCGGGGCAGGTGTGTTCGGCGAAGCCGAGACACCAGCCAGCCCCGCCGCTTCGCCGGCCGGTCTGGACGCCCCGCAGGAAAGCGCCACACAAGCGATCAAAGCCGCTTCCCGGGCCCAAGGCCGCGGCCCCGCGATTGATCGTACGGCCGCGCCCATGCGTTTCGTCTGGCGTACCGACGCAGAGGGCCGGTTCAGTGCCCTGTCGCCGGAATTTGCCGAACTCGTTGGCAAGCCCGCAGCCGACGTGAGCGGCCGCCGCTTCGAGGACGTTTCAGCCGCCTACGGCCTCGATCCTTCAGGCGAGATCGCCGGCCTGCTCGAACGGCGCGACACCTGGTCCGGCCGCTCCGTGCTGTGGCCGGTCGCCGGCACCGATCTGAAGATACCCGTCGATCTGGCGGCGCTCCCGGTTTACAGCCGCAGCCGCGTTTTCGAAGGTTTTCGCGGTTTCGGCGTCGCCCGCAGCAGCGATGCGGTGATCGATCCCGACGCGGCCGGCATGGCCCTTGTCGCCGAGGAGAAGCCTGCCGCGGTCGGGCCCGAAGCCGTTGAACCTGCCCCCGAGACACCGAAAGCCGCCGATCCGTTCCGGGGCGAAGTGCCGGCGTTGACCATCGTGCCAAAGCCCGAGCGGCGCTTTGCCGACAAGGTGATCCGGCTGGCCGAGCACCGGCAGCCGGCCAACGACAAGGGCCTGTCGACGCTGGAACGCAGCGCGTTTCGCGAGATTGGCGAGCGTCTCAAGAAGGACAGCACCCCGGCCGAAAAGCCGGTAGACGAACAGCCCAGCGCCGAGAAGCCAAAGCCGGCTGCGGAGACCGCGACCAAAGTTGAGGCAGCCGGCAAGGCCGACGAACCAAAGCTGAAAAAAGCCGGTCCGACGGACAAGGGTGAAATGCCGGCGCCAAGTCCGGAAAGCGAGGCGGCCGAACCGCCCGAGGCCGATGCCGAGGACCAGAACGATCTTGCCCGGCTCGACGGCGAGCAACCCGACGAGACGGCAGCAGAGGCGCAAGCCGGCGAACCCGTCACACGCCCTGTTTCCGGATCGCTGCTCGACTATGCCGACCGCGAACCCAGCGATGAAGCGCAGGAAGGCGTTGAGCCCAGCACGAACCGTCGAACGATCGTCGCCGAAGCGCCGCAGGATGGCGACGACGACAGCATGACGGCCGAAGATTTCCGTGACGCCGAGGACAGCGAGGATTGGTCCGAGGACAGCACAGCCGCAGCCGACGTTGCCGGCCAGGTGCCGCCCATCGGGCGGCCGCTGGCACCACCGCTCAAACTCGACGGCTTCGTGCCGTCGGCGTTTGCCGGAGAGGACAACAAGGGGCCGGATACCTCGATCCTCGGCAAGCTGCCAGTGCCGGTGCTTATCCATTCCGGCGACCAGCTGCACTACGCGAACGAGGAATTCCTTGGCCTGACCGGTTATGCGACGCTCGACGCGCTGGACGAGGCCGGCGGGCTCGGCGCGCTGTTTGCCGATCCTTATGCCGACAACGGCAGTTCGGACGGTAGCGACCGCGCTCTACGGCTGAAGACGCGCGACGGTCAGGAATTTCCGATCGACGCGATTTTACGCTCCGTCCCCTGGGGGAGCGGCAAGGCGCTGATGCTGGTCGTACGCCGTTCCGGCGACGACGAAGCAGCAGCCATTCCACATGGCGCCGCCGACGATCAAACGCGGCCGGATGTTTCCGAGCTCAAGGCGCGCATCGCCGAAATGCGCACCATCATCGATACCGCCACCGACGGCGTCGTGCTGATCGGCCGTAACGGAACGATCCGTTCAATTAGCCGTCCGGCGGAAGCGCTGTTCGGCTTCGACAGCGACGAGGTGACCGGCAAACCGTTCATCTCGCTGTTTGCGATCGAAAGCCAGCGCGCGGCGCGTGACTATCTCGAGGGGCTGTCGGAGCCCGGCGTTGCAAGCGTGATGAACGATGGCCGCGAGGTGATCGGACGCGAGGCGCAGGGGCGCTTCATCCCACTGTTCATGACCATCGGCAGACTGCCCAACGACAGCGGCTTCTGCGCGGTGGTGCGCGACATTACCCAGTGGAAGCGCGCCGAAGAGGACCTGACCCAGGCGCGCGCGGTCGCCGAACGCGCCTCGTCGCAGAAGACGGATTTCCTGGCCCGCATCAGCCACGAGATCCGCACGCCGCTCAACGCCATCATCGGCTTTTCCGAGCTGATGGTGGACGAGAAATTCGGGCCGGTGGCCAATGACCGCTATCGCGACTATCTGCGCGACATCAACCGTTCGGGCAACCACGTGCTCGATCTGGTCAACGACCTGCTCGACATTTCGAAAATCGAGGCCGGTCAGCAGGAGATGGCTTATGAGGCGGTGTCGCTCAACGACACGCTGGCCGAGACCGTGGCGATGATGCAGCCGCAAGCCAACCGGGAACGCGTCATCATCCGCTCCAGCTTCGCCTCGCGACTGCCGGAAGTGGTGGCCGATCTGCGCAGCGTGCGGCAGATCGCGCTCAACATCTTGTCGAACGCCGTCCGCTACACGCAGGCCGGCGGCCAGGTGATCGTGTCGACGGCCTATGAGCTCTCCGGCGACGTCGTCATGCGCGTGCGCGATACCGGCATCGGCATGAGCCAGTCCGAGATCGAGCAGGCGCTGAAGCCGTTCAAGCAGATCAACGCGCTGAAGCGCGGCCGCGGCGACGGCACCGGTCTCGGGCTGCCGCTGACGAAGGCGATGGTCGAAGCGAACCGTGCCCGGTTCACCATCAACTCGACGCCCGGCGAGGGAACCCTGGTCGAAGTCGCCTTCCCCTCGACCCGCGTGCTGGCCGGTTAGGTCTATGGCTGCGCAAAGAAAAAAGGCGTCCAATGGGACGCCTTGAATGATAGAATTGCTGTCACAACGGGGGCTTGAGCGAATCAGATCCTCTGGGGGCTAAGAGGAACGGGATTTCTCCCTCAAGTTACGCACGACTATCGATGCCGGGCCTTAACAAATCCTTACCGGCACGCCGGAAAATTTACCAATGTGTACCACTCATGAAATCTAGGTAAATTCCGCGGAGACATTTCGTTAACCATGACCCGGTTCCAGCCCGGGCTTCATGCTCAGTCGGCAAGCTGCGGCAGATTGCGGAACAGCTCGAGCGCTTCGGGATTGGCGAGCGCTTCCTTGTTCTTGATGGCGCGGCCATGCACCATGTCGCGGACCGCGAGCTCGGTGATCTTGCCCGATTTGGTGCGCGGAATATCGCTGACGGCGACGATCTTGGCCGGCACATGGCGCGGGCTCGCCCCGGTGCGGATTTTCGCGCGGATGCGTTTTTCCAGCTCGGCATCGAGCTCAACGCCGGCAGCCAGCCGCACGAACAGCACGACACGCACGTCATTGTCGAAATCCTGGCCGATGCATAGCGCTTCGAGGATTTCCGGCATCTGCTCGACCTGATTGTAGATTTCCGCCGTGCCGATCCTGACACCGCCCGGATTGAGCGTGGCGTCGGAACGGCCATGGATGATCAGCCCGCCATGGGCGGTCCATTCGGCGAAATCGCCGTGGCACCAGACATTGTCGAAGCGCTCGAAATAGGCGGCCTCGTATTTCTTGCCGTCAGGGTCGTTCCAGAAGCCGATCGGCATTGCCGGAAACGGCTTGGTGCAGACGAGCTCCCCCTTCTCCTGGCGAAGCGGACGGCCATCATCGTCCCAGACGTCGACGGCAAGGCCGAGGCCGGGTCCCTGGATCTCGCCGGGCCATACCGGTTCGATCGGCACGCCGAGCACGAAGCAGGAGACGATATCGGTGCCGCCGGAGATCGAGGCGAGATGCACGTCCTTCTTGATGCCTTCATAGACGAAACGGAAATCTTCCGGCGACAGCGGCGAGCCGGTCGAGGAGATGGTGCGCGCACTGGAAAGATCATGCGTGTGGATCGGCTTCAGGCCGGCCTTGCGCACGGAATCGATGAATTTGGCCGAGGTGCCGAAGTAGGTCATCTTCTCGGCATCGGCGAAGTCGAACAGCGCATTGCCGTCCGGGTAGAAAGGCGAGCCGTCATAGAGCAGCAAGGTGGCGCCCGACGCCAGGCCCGACACCAGCCAGTTCCACATCATCCAGCCGCAGGTGGTGAAATAGAAGAAGCGATCGCCGTCGAGCAGGCCGGCATGCAGCCGCTCTTCCTTGACGTGCTGGATCAGCGTTCCGCCGGCTGAATGGACGATGCATTTGGGGATGCCGGTCGTGCCTGACGAAAACAGGATGTAGAGCGGATGCGAAAACGGCAGCCTTTCATAACTGACAGGCCTGGCGGCAAAGGGTGACAGCGCCTCCTCCAGCGCAGCCGCCTTGCCGATGGTTGCCGCGACGTCGGTCGACGTGCCGAGATAATCGACGATCAGGACTTTGCGCACGGTGGCGAGCTTCGCCACCACAGCCGCGATCTTGTCGGCGACTTCGATCGCCTTGCCATTGTACCAGTAGCCGTCCGGCGCGATGAAGACGACAGGCTCGATCTGGCCGAACCGGTCGAGAACACCCTGCTCGCCGAAATCGGGGGAGCAGGACGACCAGACGGCGCCGATCGAGGCGGCAGCCAGCATCGCCGCAACGGTCTCCGGCATGTTCGGCATCATCGCGGCGATGCGGTCGCCCTTCTTCACCTTGAGCGACAGGAAGAGCTGTTGCAGGCGCGAGGTCAGCGCATGCAGCTCGTTCCAGGACTGCCGCCGCTCGACCTTGTCCTCGCCGCGAAAGACGACTGCGTCGCCAAGCCCGGTTTTCTTCAGAAGATTCTCGGCGAAGTTCAGCTTCGCGTCAGGGAAGAAGGTCGCGCCGGGCATCTTGTCGCCATCGACCAGCACGCGTTCGCCCTTGTCGCCGACGATGCCGCAAAAGTCCCAGACCAGGCTCCAGAAGATCTCGCGGTCATCGATCGACCAGCGATGCAGGTCGGCATAGGAGGAGAAAGCCTTGCCGGCCCTGCTCGCCGCAGCGTTCATAAAGGCGGTCATCGGCGCTGCGTCGATCTGCTCTTGCGTCGGCATCCAGAGCGGTGCGTCGTCAGCCATCATTGTTCCTCCGCAGGCTGCATCGCTTATGCATATCGCGATGCAGCAGAGCAAGATTTTGTTGGACCGCGCCGGTCAGGGTGTGCGCAAATGCCATCGCCGGGCCATAAAGACTTGAAATGCGTCAGCCGTCGGTTACACCCGTCGGGCGATTTTGTCGGAATGGAAGCATACGGGGCGATATGCCATCACCTTTGATCCGACGCGGAATATGGGCGATCGGCGCAGCCGTCATCGTCATCGCGCTGGTTGTCGCAGCCTTGCCGTTGATCGCCTCGACCCGTATCGTGCGTGACCGCATCGCGTGGGAAATGAGCGCCTGGAGCGGTTTCAGGGTCACCATCGATGGCGCGCCGCGCATCGAGGTCTGGCCGAATTTCCGGGCGATCCTGAGCGACGTGACGCTGTCGCAATGGACAGAGACGGATGCACCGCCTGTGATCGAGGCCGAGCGGGTCGAGGTCGACCTCTCGGCCATGGCGGCGCTGCGTGGCGACGTGGTGTTTTCGACTGCGCGGCTGGTGCGACCGACGATCAGGGTTCAGCGTACCGCGAGCGGGTTTTTCCTGCCTGCGATTCCGAGCGGCGGGCGCATTACGCGTTCGATCGATGCTGCCCGCGCGGTGATCAACACAAATCCCGCCAAGCCGGATCTCGGCAAGCTGCCGGCAGATCCGTTCGGCACAGTCGAGTTCAGGGACGGCCGCGTGGTCGCCGCCATCGGCGGCAAGGACCAGGAGATATTGAGCAGCCTGAGCGGCCAGGCGAATTGGGCCGCGATGAACAGCAATGCGACGCTGTCGGCAACCGGGATATGGCGCGGCGAAAGCGTTTCCGTCGACGCCGCATCGCCGAACCCGCTTGTGCTGTTTGGCGGCGGCGCAGCACCGGTCACGCTTTCCTTCAAGGCGGCGCCGGCCAGCTTTTCCTTCGACGGGCTGGCCAGCATGTCGGAGAACGGCTATTTCGACGGCCAGGCAAAATTTGCCGCACCTTCGCTGCGACGCGTGCTCGAATGGTCGCAGGCCGGCATCGCGCCCGGTGCGGCAATCGGCTCGATCTCGGTTTCAAGCAAGATCACCGCGACGGCCGGGCGCATCAAATTCGAAAATACGGCCCTGACCCTCGACAACAACCCTGGAATGGGCGCGCTGGACTTCACCTACGGCGAGGCACTGCCGGTGATCTCCGGCACACTTGCCTTCGATACGCTCGACCTCAGATCGTTTCTCTCCGCCTTTACCCCCGTACCATCCGCCGGCGCCGCCGGTCCGGGCGAGATCGACACAAGCTTCGCCGACCGGATCAATCTCGATCTCAGGCTGTCCGCCGCGCATGCCACGGCAGGTGCAATCCAGCTTGCCGACGTCGCCGCCACCGCCCAGGTCAAGAACGGCCTCGCCGTCTTCGACATCTCCGATGCATCCGCCTTTGGCGGCAACGTCCAAAGCAGCGTCCGTTTCGACCGCAAGCCCGCCGGCACGGAAGTCGAGATCCGGCTGCTTGCTTCCGACATCGACGGCGGCGCTTTCGGCACCGCGGCCGGGATGACGCGGCTGGTGCCGATCGGCACCGGAACCGTTTCGGTCATCCTCAAGGGGCCGGGCAGAACCTGGGACTCCATTTTCGAAAACGCCAATGGCTCGCTGTCCGCGACCTTCGGCGCGGGTGCGCTGAGCCGGCTTAACCTGCCGGCGTTCCTCAAGCACACCGAACAGGGCGGATTCTTCGCGCTCGACGACGTCTCGGACGGAACGCTGCCGATCGACGGGGCCGAGCTCAAGGCGAGCGTTTCGAACGGCGTGGCGCGCATCGACAAGGCCGAGGTGAATTCCGCGCAATACAAGATCTGGCTTTCCGGCATCGCATCCTATGCCGGACGCGGGCTGGCGCTGTCCGGCGGCATCGTCCAGCCGAGCCAGGCTGCCACGCAGACGAACGGCCAAGCGCCCCAGCAGTCGTCGTTCTTCGTCGGCGGCACCTGGAGCACGCCGTTCATCTCGCCGATAAGTCGCGGTGTTTCAGGCGAGTAAGCAGCAGGAACTCAACCTCGCTGCGCCGCCTGCTCGTCGCGCTGCCGCTGCACCTCGCGGCGTTTGTTTGCGAGCGAAGCGATGATCACGCCAACTGCGACGACCGCGATCAGAATGGTGCACGCCGCGTTGATTTCCGGCGTCACGCCAAGGCGGACCTGGCTGTAGATCTTCATCGGCAGCGTCGTGGCGCCAGGCCCCGAGGTGAAGCTGGCAATAACCAGGTCGTCGAGCGAGAGCGTGAAGGCCAGCATCCAGCCAGAGACGATCGCCGGCATGATGACCGGCAGCGTGATCTGGAAGAAGGTCCTTACCGGCGGCGCACCGAGATCCATCGCGGCTTCTTCCAGCGAACGATCGAACGTGATCAGGCGCGATTGGACCACCACAGCGACGAAGCACATGGTCAGCGTGGTGTGGGCAAGCGTCACCGTGATAAAGCCGCGGTCGAAGCCGACAGCGACGAAGAGCAGCAATAGCGACAGGCCGGTGATGACTTCCGGCATGACCAGCGGCGCAAACACCATGCCGGAAAACAGCAGCCGGCCGCGAAAGCGCGTGTAGCGCGTCAGGGTGAGCGCCGCCAGAGTGCCGAGCACGGTCGCCACGGTGGCCGAGATGACGCCGACGCGCGCCGTCACCCAGGTGGCGTCCATCAGACCCTGATTGTGGAACAGCGACACGTACCATTTCGTCGAGAAGCCGCCCCAGACGGTGACCAGCTTCGACTCGTTGAAAGAGAACACGACGAGCAGGACGATCGGCAGGTAGAGAAAGGCAAAGCCGAGCACGATCGAAACGATGTTGAAGCGGCTCCAGGTAGCGTTCATAGGTCCTGCTCCTGGGCACGCGCCTGGGCTCGCTGGAAGAGCATGATCGGCACGATCAGCAGCAGCAGCAAGATGACGGCAACGGCAGACGACACCGGCCAGTCGCGGTTGCCGAAGAATTCGCTCCACAGCGTCCTGCCGATCATCAGTGTCTGCGAGCCGCCGAGCAGATCGGGGATGACAAACTCGCCGACGGCGGGAATGAACACCAGCAGGCAGCCGGCGATGACGCCGGGCAGCGACAGCGGGAAGGTGATCTTCCAGAAGGCGCTGGTCGGCGGGCAGCCGAGATCCTTGGCGGCCTCGATCAGCGAATTGTCCATCTTCTCCAATGCCGAATAGAGCGGCAGGACCATGAACGGCAGATAGGAGTAGACGATGCCAATGAAGATCGCCGTGTAGGTGTTGAGGATGATCAGCCGATGGCTGATGATGCCAGTGGCGAGCAGCAGCTCGTTGAGCAGGCCCTCGGGCTTGAGAATGCCTATCCAGGCGTAGACACGGATCAGGAACGAGGTCCAGAACGGCAGGATCACCAGCATCAGCAAGGTCGGGCGGATCGTCGCCGGAGCGCGTGCCATGCCATAGGCGATGGGATAACCGATCACCAACGTCAGGACCGTCGAGATGGCGGCGACGATGACGCTCGTCACATAGGCGTTGAAGTAGAGCGCGTCCTGCGTCAGCCAGATGTAGTTGTCAAAATTGAGCGCGCCAAACCACGCGACAACCCCGGAAACGCCGTCGCGGAAATCGAGCACCGGCGTGTAGGGCGGCATGGCTATCGCGGTCTGCGACAGCGAAATCTTAAAGACGATGATGAAGGGGACGAGAAAGAAGAACAGCAGCCAAAGGTAGGGGATGATGATGACGAGACGGCTAAGCAAAGCCGCTCCCAGCCTGGCCAAGGCGGATTTGCCGGCAGCGCTTGCCGAGGAGCTTGTTGCGGCGGTGACAGCGGACATGATCAGTCCCTACCGTGTCAGCACGACGCCGGCGTCGGGTCGGAAGGAAACCCAGGCGCGGTCGTTCCAGGTCAGCGGATCCTCGGTGATGCGTGCCGCGTTCATGGTACTTGCCCGCACCACCTGACCGTCATCCAGCCTGACGTGATAGACGGTCATGTCACCGAGATAGGCGATGTCGTAGACCTCGCCCTCGATGGCGTT
This sequence comes from Mesorhizobium sp. M1423, assembly GCF_040317575.1. Classification (NCBI taxonomy): domain Bacteria; kingdom Pseudomonadati; phylum Pseudomonadota; class Alphaproteobacteria; order Hyphomicrobiales; family Phyllobacteriaceae; genus Mesorhizobium; species Mesorhizobium sp. M1423. Next base: position 33,273 of record NZ_JAMYKU010000030.1, on the reverse strand, counting down.
GACGGCACCAGCCGGTTTCGTGGAGGAAACCTTGATCTTCTCCGGCCTGATAGCAAAGGTAACGGACGTTCCGGCGGCGGCACGGCCGGCATTTTCGGTGCGGATGGTGATGCCGTTGCCGGCGTCGATGCTTGCGCTGCCGGCCTCGCCAGCCGCGATCTTGCCGTCGAACATATTCACATTGCCGACGAAGCCGGCGACGAAGCGGGAACCCGGCGCCTCGTAGACCTCGGCCGGCGTCGCCACCTGCATCACCTCGCCCTTGTCGATGATGGCGATGCGGTCGGCCATCGTCATCGCCTCTTCCTGGTCATGGGTGACGACGACGAAGGTGAGGCCAAGGTTCTGCTGCAGGTCCATCAGCTCGAACTGGGTTTCCTCGCGCAGCTTCTTGTCCAGTGCGCCAAGCGGCTCATCGAGCAGCAGGACTTTCGGCCGCTTGGCCACCGAGCGGGCCAGTGCGACACGCTGGCGCTGGCCGCCCGACAATTGGTGCGGCTTGCGTTTGGCGAACTGCTCGAGCTTGACCAGCTTCAGCATGTCGGCGACGCGCTTGTCGATATCGGCCTTGGCCATGCCTTCCTGCTTGAGGCCGAACGCGATGTTGTTCTCGACCGTCATGTGCGGAAACAAGGCGTAGGACTGGAACATCATGTTGACCGGCCGCCGATATGGCGGGATGCCGCGCAGATCCTGGCCATCGAGCAGGATACGGCCGGCGGTCGGCTCCTCGAAGCCGGCAAGCATCCTGAGCAGCGTCGATTTCCCGCAGCCTGAGGCCCCGAGCAGGGCAAAGAATTCGCGTTCGAAGATGGTCAGCGACAGATTGTTGACGGCAGTGAAGTCGCCGAACTTCTTGGTGACGTTGTCGAACTGAATGTATGGCTTGGCATTCGGATCATTCCATGGCGCGAAATCCCTGCGGATGCTGCCAAGCGATTTCATGTCCCACTCCGTGCCTGATTCTGCCCCTGAAAAACGACCCCGGCAGCCAGCCACCGGGGTCGCGTCAGATCACTATTGTCCCGTGATGACCTTGGTCCACGACCTGGTGACGAGACGTTGCGTCTTGGGATCATATGGACCGACAGTGAACAGCTTGGCCAGCGTCGAGTCATCTGGATAAATGCCCGGGTCATCAAGGATCTCCTTGCTGACGAGCGGCTGAGAGGCCTTGTTGCCATTGGCGTAGAAGACAAAGTTGGTGGATTTGGCAATAACTTCTGGTCTCATCATGTAGTTCAGAAATTCGTGTGCCTCGGCGACATGCGGTGCATCGGCCGGGATCGCCATTTCGTCGAACCACATTTCCGCACCTTCCTTTGGAATCGTGTAGGCGATGTCGACCCCCTTTTTCGCTTCCGCCGCACGGTCGCGGGCCTGGAAGAGATCCCCCGAAAATCCGACAGCCACGCAGATGTCGCCATTGGCGAGCGCGTTGATGTATTCCGACGAATGGAATTTGCGGATAGAAGGCCGGATGCTCAGCATGAGGTCTGTGGCCTTGGCAAGGTCGTCAGGAGAGGTCGAGTCAGGCTTGAGGCCAAGATAGTTCAGCACAGTCGGAAAAATGTCTGTAGGCGAATCCAGGAAGTACACGCCACAATTGGCGAGCTTGGCGATATTCTCCGGCTTCAGGACCGCATCCCAGCTGTCGATCTTGTCGACGCCGAGGGCTTCCTTCACTTTCTCGGTGTTGTAGCCAATGCCTGTGGTCCCCCACATGTAGTTAACCGAGTATTCGTTGCCGGGGTCGAACTTCGCAACTCGCTCCATCACCACGTTCCACATATTGGAAAGGTTGGGCAGCTTCGACTTGTCCAGCTTCTGATATACCCCGGCCTGGATTTGACGGGCCAGGAACGGGCTTGCCGTCGGCACCACGACATCGTAGCCGCTACCACCGGCAAGCAGCTTGGTTTCGAGAATTTCGTTGGAATCATAGGTGTCGTAGACGACCTTGATGCCGGTTTCCTTGGTGAAGTCGTCGATGATCGAACTGTCGATATAGTCCGACCAGTTGAAGACGTTGACGACACGGTCCTCGGCATGCGCGCCCAAGGTGAAAACTGCCAGAAACGCCGAAGTCGCCGAAAGCCAGAGCGCTTTGCGGGTCATGCTATTCTCCTTTGATGAGTGTTCCGTCGCCAGCTCGTCGCGGCGTGCGCCCGGCTGGGCATTTGCTTCAGGGTATTGAGCTTGCAGGCAGGCGACAAGCGCGAATTGCCGGCGCCATTATGGTTCGGCGACGAGGCGACAGTGAAGACTTGGCGTGGCGTTGGTGGTGTTGCGGCGCCGTCAGAAGCTTTCGCTACGGCGCGCGCAGGGAGACGACGATGTTGTCCGGCCTCGATGCAGCCGGCATGGAGACTTGGCAAGATACGCCTGTCTTGTTGTTGCCGTGATCGCAGCCTGCCCGCGCGGCTGCGACATTGTCAATGGTCCATCTCGCTTTGGCGCGCGCGCTGCATCAATTAGGCGAAGGCACACCGGTGACGCCCGCCCGTTGCGGCCGCGTCTGGCGCTTGAATTCGAGCCCGATATGGACGAGGAGTGCCGTGACGACAACCGCACCGCCGACGATGGTACGCGCCGACGGCACCTCGGAATGAATGAGCCAGACCCAGATCGGGCCTAGGATCGGCTCGAACGTGCCGAGCAGCGCCGCGACGGCCGCCGGAACAAGCCGGGCGCCGGTGGCGAAGAAGGCGAGGCCGAGCCCCAGATTGACCACGCCGAAGGCAAAGAGGAAGCCCATATCGTGGCTGGAAACGCCGAGTGCCGACGCCTGGGATGCCGCAAAGGCGGCCGCCAGCATCGTGCCGAGGCAGGTCGCCGGGGTCATACGCACATGGGCAAAGCGGCGCGTGATGACGGTTGCGATCGAGAACATAACGGCAATGAGCAGCGCCAGCCCATCGCCGATCGGCGATACGGCGCCATCGAGCGATTCCGAGACCATGACGGCGACACCAGCAATGACGGCGGCGATCGCCAGCCAGGTCGCCACGGCCACCCGCTCGCGAAACAGCGCCCAGGCAAACAACGCCGCCAGAAGCGGCACACCGGCCTGCATCAACAGGATGTTGGCGACGGTGGTATAGGCAAGCGCCACGACGAAGGAGGTCGACGCCGTGGCGAAGCAGAACGCCACCGCAAGGCCGGCCAGGCCCATGTCGCGAAACAGCTTCAGCGTGCCACGCCAGCCGTCGCGCCAGACCATGAAGCAGAGCAGGAAGGCGGCGGCCCAGACCGAGCGCCAGAACACCACCGTCCAGCTGTCGGCGGCATCGATGAAACGGGCGATGGTACCGCCGAGGCTCCACATCAGCGCCGACAGGAACACCAGCAGGAAACCGATACGCTCCTCATTTCGCGGAGGCGAAACGGCGATCTGCGGTGATGATATGTCGGTCATGATTACGACTGTCGGCGGTTTCGGGGCAGCACGATGCAAAGCGGACGACAGAAACGTGCCTTAATCGCGTAACGCAAAGATGGGGATCGGGCGTGATCCAGCATCGTGTTCCATTTGGCGCACCGACAGGGTCCACGGAGACGCCCTCATCGACAGGCGCCCCATGCTCGACGTAAGTTGCAGATGTATAGGGCGCCCCCATGGATGAGCCATTCTACAAAACGGCGGCGATTGGCTATGACGAGTTGGTCGCCCGTGCGACGAACTCGTTTATCCCGTCCTTGCTGAAGGCAGCACGGATTGCGCCTGGCCATCGCGTGCTCGACGTCGCAACGGGCACCGGAGCGGCAGCGCAAGCCGCTGCCATCATTGTAGGCCCTTCCGGCGCCGTGATTGGCGGCGACATCTCGCCGGCCATGCTCGAATCCGCCAAACGCAATTTGAAAGACCAGCCAATCACCCTCGCTACGTTCGACGCTCACGCGCTTCCTTATGAGGACCGTCGGTTCGACACAGTGACCTGTCAGCTTGGGCTCATGTTCTTCTCGGACCAGCTTGGAGCGCTTTCGGGATTTCGCCGGGTTCTGCGCCCCAACGGCTGGACTGCAGTTAGCGTGACAACGACGCCAGAGCGTTCGTTGTTCGCCAGAATAGGTGCGGTAATCGCCCGCCATGCCCCTGAGAAAGCTGAAAAGCTAAATCGCTTCTTCTCCGTCCCCGACGCCACATGCTTGCATGATTTGCTCTATCGCGCCGGGTTTCGAAAGATTGACGTCCAGCTCGAAACGCGGCCCATCAAGTTCTCGTCCTTCGACGACTATTTCAGCGGCATCGCCAAGGGCGCAACATTGAGCGGTCAGGAGTATGTCCAGCTTCCTCCGGATATGAAGCACATCGTGCGCGAGGAGGTCTGGCGCGGGCTAGCTTCGCCGAGCCCTGGAGAGCCGCTGACGATTGAAATAGATGTTCTGATAGGCAGCGGTAGCCGATAGAAGAATGCGCCCGCGGCACGATCCCCGGCAACTCTGTTTGCCGTCACTGAAAATCGAACGCCGACAGTCCCGTCACCATCTCGTCGAGGCCGAGCGGGCGTGTCAGCGGTGGCTCGGCGCGGGCGAGGCAGCCGATGCGTTCACACAGCCGGCAGGCAGGGCCGACCGGCGTCGCGGACACAGTGGCGTTCTGTCCGGCCTTGCCGATGGCGGCCGGCCCCGGCAACGCTGCTCCATAGACGATCTCATCGCGAAAACCGATGTCGCAGCCGAGCAGCAGCGCGGTGCGGCGCGGTCGCTCGGCAAACGAGCCCTGCGGGCCTTCGAGCGTGCGGGCGATGCAGAGGAACGCCGCACCATCTGGCATTTCCACGGCCTCGACCAGGATCTGGCCGGGCTGGGCGAAGGTGGTATGGACCGGCAGCTTCGGACAGCCGCCGCCGAAGCGGCTTTGCGGAAAGCCGTGGCTGCCCGCCTTGCGGAAGCGATTGCCGGCACTGTCGACCTCGAGCATGAAGAATGGCACGCCCGACGCACCCGGCCGCTGCAGCGTGGTCAGCCGGTTCGCCGCTTGCTCGAAGGAAACGCCGAAGCGCGACCGCAACATGTCGATGTCATAGCGGGCGCGGACCGCAGCGGCGTGAAAAGGCTGATAGGGCATCATCAGCGCGTGCGCGGCATAGCGGCCGAGCTCGAAACGGGCGAGCCGGCGGGCTTCGTCCGTGGCCAGCTTCAGCGCCTGGATCTCGACAGCGACAGCAACGCTCATGCGGATCAGGCAGGCCTCCATAGCCACCTCGCGCAGCTGATCGAATGGCGACAGGCGCTCGGACAGGAACAGGCGCTGCGAGTGACGGTCATAGCGACGGCGCCAGTTGGGCATGGTGGCGACCGGCAGTACCTTGACGACGACGCCGAATTCACGCCGCAGCCAGGCCTTCAACGCACTGAACAGATCGTCGCCGGGATCGAGCACCGACGTGAATGCCTCGGCTTCCTCTTCGAGCGCGGTAAAATGGTTCGGCCGGCGTTCGAAAATCTCATGCACCTCGTCGATCGGCAGCCGGGCACCGGAGAGTGCGGTGGCTTTGCCCTCACGCGCGAGCAGCTCGTTGAGATCGGATAGCCGCGCGGCCTGCTCGCGATAGGCGCGAAACAGCTTTATCACAGCGGCGGAAGCGTTGGGCGCCGCCTCGGCAAGCTCGATGAGTTCCTGGTCGCCTGGCAGTTCGCCGGCCAGCAACGGATCTGAAAACACTTCCTTCAAATCGGCGACCGAACCCCTCGCCTCGCCCTGCAATTCATGTGGGTCGACCTTGTAGACGGACGCCAGTCTCAGGATCAGTTGCACCGTCAACGGCCGTTGGTTGCGCTCGATGAGATTGAGATAGGACGGCGAGATGCCGAGCCCTTCGGCCATCGCCGTCTGGGTCAGGCCCTTGGCGTTGCGGATGCGACGAATGCGCGGCCCGGCAAAGATTTTATGGTCGGCCAATCGACTGTCCTTGACAAGAATTTACATCCGCTGATGGCATGGCGGCGTTTACAATCATGACAAATTTACAGCTCTCATCAGTCAAACACAACACAGGTTTTCTCTTATGTCATGGCCAATTTCGGAGTTTGTCTCGCTTGCCTAGTGCCGACATGTAAGTGATGTCACGCACACGGCGCACATATTCCTTCTGTACGGCGTTTCCGAAACCGGCATTAAAGCCAGCCTGGAGTGACCAATGACCGATTTTTACAACCTTGTCCCGTCGGCGCCCCAAGGGCGCTTCGATGGCATCGAACGGCCGTATTCGCCAGAGGACGTGAGACGGCTGCGCGGCTCGGTGCAGATTCGGCAGAGCCTCGCCGAAATGGGGGCAAACCGGCTGTGGCAGCTCATCCATGAAGAGGATTTCGTCAACGCGCTCGGTGCCATGTCGGGCAACCAGGCAATGCAGCAGGTGCGGGCCGGGCTGAAAGCGATCTATCTGTCGGGATGGCAGGTCGCCGCCGATGCCAACACCGCTTCCGCCATGTACCCGGACCAGTCGCTTTATCCCGCAAATGCGGCGCCCGAACTGGTCAAGCGCATAAACCGCACCTTGCAGCGCGCCGACCAGATCGAGACTTCCGAAGGCAAGGGGCTGTCGGTCGACACCTGGTTCGCGCCGATCGTCGCCGATGCCGAAGCCGGCTTCGGCGGGCCGCTCAACGCCTTCGAGATCATGAAGGCATTCATCGAGGCGGGTGCGGCCGGCGTCCATTACGAGGACCAGCTGGCTTCGGAGAAGAAATGCGGCCACCTCGGCGGCAAGGTGCTGATCCCGACCGCTGCACACATCCGCAACCTCAACGCTGCGCGGCTTGCCGCCGACGTCATGGGCACGCCGACGCTGGTCGTGGCCCGCACCGATGCGGAAGCGGCACAGCTCTTGACCTCCGACATCGATGAGCGCGACCAGCCCTTCGTCGATTATGGCGCCGGCCGCACCGCGGAGGGCTTCTATCGTGTCAGCAATGGCATCGAGCCCTGCATCGCCCGCGCCGTCGCCTACGCGCCCTATGCGGACCTGATCTGGTGCGAGACTTCCAAGCCCGATCTGGCGCAGGCCAGGACGTTTGCCGAGGGTGTGCGCAAGCACCATCCCGGCAAGCTGCTTGCCTATAATTGCTCGCCGTCTTTCAACTGGAAGAAGAATCTCGACGACGCGACGATTGCGAAGTTCCAGAAGGAACTCGGCGCCATGGGTTACAAGTTCCAGTTCATTACGCTGGCCGGTTTCCACCAGCTCAACTTCGGCATGTTCGAGCTCGCCCGCGGCTACAAGGAGCGGCAGATGGCGGCCTATTCGGAACTGCAGCAGGCGGAATTCGCCGCGGAAGCCAATGGCTACACCGCCACCAAGCACCAACGCGAGGTCGGCACCGGCTATTTCGACGCCGTCTCGATGGCGATCACCGGTGGCCAGTCTTCGACCACGGCCATGCATGGATCGACCGAGCACGCCCAATTCAGGCCGGCAGCGGAATAGCGGAATAGCAGACAAACAGAGGGAACGCCCAAACGGGCATGACAACACAAGGAGAAGACCAATGGCATCGATAAGCCGCGTCAAGGAACGGGCCGAAGAGCAAGCCACCAGCATGAATGTCGACCAGCAGGCGACCATTCGCATGTTGGCGAACGATCTGCACAGGCTCAATCAGTCGGTGATGAAGGCGGTCGAGGCCGGCGTCTCGGTCGAACTGGTGCGCTCGGCACGTCACCATGGCGGCGATGGCAACTGGGGCGATCTGCTGATCCCGGTCATCGTCACACAGCGGAGCCACGACTAATGAATTCTACCGCACCGCGCCAACGCATGCTATCGCACCTCGCAGGCTGCGGCTCTGCCTAGTCCGGCAGAGCTGCTAATGCAACGATTTCAATGACAAGATCAGACTGAGCAAGCGCTGCAACTCCAATAACTTCCGAGGGCGGCGGGTTGTTGTAGCTGCAGTGCTTCGGGCAGTGCACCGCAAAGAATTCGTCCAAGACGTCCAAGCGGAAATTGGGGGAGCTCAGAACGCCGCCATCGGGAAATGGCCCCTTAACAAAGAAGGTCAGCCGGATGAGATGCTCGAGCGCGCTGCCAAGCTCCTCCAGATCTGATTTGATGTTGGTGAGAACTGCGCGCCACTGTGCTGCCGCGTCGCCAATGGCGCCGCCGCCGCTTTTGCCGATCGGATCGTAGTCCTCGGCCGTCGCGGTATTTCCGGAAAGGTAGACAAACCCCTTTGCGCCGGTAACGACCGTACCCTTTCCCCATGGCATCAACCGGCCGTTTTTAAATTTTCTTATGAGTCACGAGTTCCATTGTCATCTCCCGTCGCTCAAAGAGACGTGCTTAGCCAACGAGGAAGGATAGTCCAGCGAGGCGATGCGACAAGCTCGCGACAGACTTGCCTCGCCTTCATCCAACCTGCTTCAATCCGGCTACGGCTGCGAGTTGATGCGTTCGCGCTGCACAGCCAAACTTCGCTGAAGCCTGCCCAGTTGTAATGGCGACTTCTCCTTTCGAGCGGCGGCAAAGAAAAGCACTTAATTTTAATTTTAATGTTTCTTGCGATATTCTCCTGATATGCCATTTCAGCTTGACATGAGCAGCGATCTCACGCCAATTACCTCTCAAGTTTCAACCCTGCATTGAAACACTGAACAACGGCCTGCCCCGCCATGTGCCCAGCGAATCGCGAAATCGAGACTGCAAAGCAGGCGGCGTTCGTTAGCCGGGGCGTGGAGACGCGGATGCTCCCAGATTTCTCGCGGGTGCTGGTGGTCGGAAAATCACCGATCAACCGGGTCGTGGTTTCAAAGATCGTTGAGCGGTCCGGCCTCAAACCGATCTCGGAAACTCCCGAAACCGCGGCAAAGGCCTTGCACGCGCTGATTCCCGGCACTGTCGTTCTCGACGGCGGAGCGGAGAACGGTGACTGCGACGCCTTGCTGTCGGGCATCGATGCGCTGCGAAGGGCGTCAGGCAAATCGCTTCCGTTGGTGATCCTGCTCTCAGTCAAGACCGGCACTCCGGAGACCCTGGGCCTGTCGAGCGTCATCGATGCGGTGGTCGTCAAGCCGATCACCACCGAACGGCTGCAGCCTGTGATCGACCGGCTGGTCGGGCTCGGCCGCAACTGACCTCTGCCGCGACGCGTCGACTGCAGACCTGATCAATCAATCTCGCCGATACGCTCGATCAGGCCCGGCAGTTCACCGAGATTGGCTATCTGGCGAAAGCGCGGTGCTGAGACCGGCGGCTCGACATGCTCCAGCACCCAGGTCAGTTCATGAGGCACGTGGATGCCCCAACTGCCGGCTTCGATTGCCGGCACGACGTCCGATTTGAGCGAGTTGCCGACCATCATGCCCTTTTCCGGGCCATCGCCGTAGCGGCTGAAGATCCGGCTATAGGTGGCAGCGCTCTTGTCGCTGACGATTTCGACCGCATGGAACAGCTCGCCCAGTCCGGATTGCGCGAGCTTGCGTTCCTGGTCGAAGAGGTCGCCCTTGGTGATCAGCACCAGGCGGTAGGCGCCGGCCAGCTTTTCCACGGTCTCGCGCGCATAGGGAAGCGGCTCGATCGGATGGCTGAGCATCTCGCGGCCCGCGGCGAGAATTTCGGCAATGGTTGAGGCAGGCACGTGGCCTTCGGTGACCTCGATCGCCGTCTCGATCATTGACAGCGTAAATCCCTTGATGCCGAAGCCGTAGACCGCGAGGTTGCGCTTCTCGACCTCCAGCAATCTTGCCGAAATCCAGTCCTCCTCGGCGTGGTCGGCGAGCAGCGCGGCAAAGCGCTTCTCGGTCATGCGGAAGAACTGTTCGTTCTGCCACAGCGTGTCGTCGGCGTCGAAGCCGATCGTCGTCAGTTTGCGGCTGTGTTGCATTCGGCGTCTTCAATTGCGGCGTTGCGGGACGCCGACCCTAGACCAGGATGTTTTTATCCGGAAGTCGTTGTGTTCCCCCGGTAATCGAGGCGCACGCCAGCCGGCTCCCCTTCCCTTTCGTCGCCGGCAACGGCTATACTCCACAATCTGCAACAAATCTGGTGATTGATGCCGCCTGCAAAAAAGGAAGTCCGTCCGTCGAGCCGCGGAGGACGCGCCCGCACGCCTGCCTTCGTGAAAAACCAACGTGGCGTCAAGAACTGGAAGGAAGTCAGCGCCTGGCTGGAATGGCGCGGTATCGAAGACATCGAATGCATCACGCCCGACCAGGCCGGGGTTGCGCGCGGCAAAATGATGCCGTCGAAGAAGTTCACCTCCAACACCTCGCTTGCCCTGCCTTCGGCGGTGTTCATGACGACGATCTCGGGTGGTTATCCGGAGGACGGCAACGGCTTCCACTATCCGGAGGACGATGGCGACCTCAAGCTGATGCCTGACCTCTCGACGCTGACGGTGGTGCCGTGGGAGGAGGACCCGACGGCGGCGGTCATCTGCGACCTCGTCCACCAGGACGGCCGCTCGGTCGAGTTCACACCGCGCAACGTTCTGAAGCGCGTGCTTGCCGCCTATGACAGACGCGGGCTGAGACCTGTGGTGGCGCCCGAGATCGAGTTCTACCTGGTGCGCAAGAACCCCGATCCGGACTACCCGCTGACCCCGCCAGTCGGGCGCTCCGGACGGCCGATCGGCGGCGGCGCCGGCTATTCGATCGCCGGGGTCAACGAATTCGACGAACTGATCGACGACATCTATCATTTCTCCGAAAGCCAGGGCCTGGAGATCGACACGCTGATCCACGAAGAGGGCGCCGGCCAACTCGAAATCAATCTGCGTCACGGCGATCCGATCGAGCTCGCCGACCAGGTGTTCATGTTCAAGCGAACCATCCGCGAGGCGGCGCTGAAGCACGAGATCTATGCCACGTTCATGGCCAAGCCGATCCAGGGGCAGCCCGGTTCGGCCATGCATATCCATCAGTCGATCATCGACAAGAAGACCGGCAAGAACGTCTTTTCCGCGGAGGACGGCTCGGAGACCGAGGCCTTCTTCCACTTCATCGGCGGCATGCAGAAACATGTGCCGAACGCGCTGGTGATGTTTGCGCCCTACGTCAATTCCTACCGGCGGCTGACGCAGGCGGCCTCGGCGCCGGTCAACAACAAATGGGGCTACGACAACCGCACCACGGCCTTTCGCGTGCCACGCTCCGACCCGGCAGCGCGGCGCGTCGAAAACCGCATTCCTTCCTCCGACGCCAATCCCTATCTGGCGCTGGCCGCATCGCTCGCCTGCGGGCTGATCGGCATGACCAATAAGATCAAGGCCGATCCGCCGGTACTGACGACCGCCAATGAGGATGAGATCGACCTGCCGCGCGGCCTGCTCGAAGCCGTCGACCTGTTCGAGGCCGACGAGGAACTCTGCGCCCTACTCGGCAAATCCTTCGCAGCGACTTATGCGGCGATCAAGCGGGCGGAATTCGAGACCTTCATGGAAGTGATCAGCCCATGGGAGCGGGAGTATTTGCTGCTGAATGTGTAGTAGGAGAGTAGGGCAATATGGCAGTAGGGCAGTTAGGGCAGTAGGGCAAGGATGACGGACAAGATCGCATCGTACAGGGATCTGATCGTCTGGCAGCAAGCCATGGACCTAACGGTTGCAATCTCCCAAGTCACAAGGACCTGGCCGAAGGACGAGCTCTACGGGCTGACGGGTCAGGTGCGTCGGGCAGCAACGTCTGTGCCAGCCAACATCGCCGAGGGTTACGGCCGAGAAAGCCGAGCTTCCTACCAGCAGTTTCTCAGGATCGCCCAGGGATCACTCAAGGAACTGGAGACACACCTTCTAATCGCGCAACGGGTTGGAATTACCTCTCGCGAGGCAGTCGAATCATTGATGCCTCACAGCGAGAGCGTAGGAAAGCTCTTGCGGCTTCTCATCCGCAAGCTGTCGGCTGAATAGACACCTACTGCCCTACTGCCCTACTGCCCTACTGCCCTACTGCCCTACTCCCCTAGCCGAGCATCATGACTTACCAATCCCCAATCTCCCCCGGCCGCTCCTGGTACGAGGACACGGCCGGATCAAGGCCCGAATATCCGGCGCTCGACGGCGACCGGACATGCGACGTGGTGATCGTCGGCGGCGGCTTTACCGGCCTGTCGGCTGCGGCTCATCTCGCCAAGTCAGGCGCGGATGTCGTGCTTATCGAAACGCATCGTTTCGGTGACGGCGCATCGGGCCGCAATGGCGGCCAGCTCGGCACCGGACAGCGGGCCTGGGCAGAGGAGCTGGAAGCGGAATACGGCTTTTCCTGCGCCAAGGCGCTGTTCGACCTGGCCGAAGAGGCCAAGGCGCATCTCCTCGACTTCGCCGCGGTGCACCAGATCGAGATCGACTATATGCCCGGCCAAATGTCGGTGGCGCACAAAAAGCGCTATGTCGACGACTACAAGGCGCATGCCGAGATCATGGCAAGCCGGTTCGGCTATCCGCACATCTCATTCATGGATGCCGCGGAGACAGCCGAGCGGCTCGGCTCGACGCATTATTTCGGCGGCACCCGCGACACGGGCACCGGCCACATCCATCCGCTGAAGCTGGTGATCGGCACCGCAAAAGTCGCGGCACAGGCCGGCGCAAAGCTTTTCGAGCAGACACCGTCGACCGGCATCACCTCCGGCGGCGGCAAAGTGAGGGTGACGACGCCGAAGGGCACGATCATCGCCGGGAAGTGCTTGATCGGGGTCAACGCCTATGGCGGCACGCTCGAGCCGGTGAGTGCTTCGCATATCATGCCGATCGGCTCATTCATCGGCGCAACGGTACCGCTGGGCGCCGATTCCAAAGTGTTGCCGGGTGGCGAGGCGGTCGACGATTCGCGCTTCGTCGTGCGCTATTTCCGCAAATCGAAGGATGGGCGGCTGCTGTTTGGCGGGCGCGAGATCTACGCAGTCAACGATCCCAAGGACATTCACATCCACATCCGCCGGCAGATCGCCGAGATCTATCCGGCACTGAAGGACATTGAGATCACCCATGGCTGGGGCGGCTATGTCGGCATCACCGTACCGAGAAAGCCGTTCGTGCGCGAAGTCATGCCCAATGTGATCTCGGTCGGTGGTTATTCCGGCCACGGCGTCATGCTGTCCAATTTTTTCGGCAAGCTTTATGCCGAGACGGTCGCCGGCAACCGCGACCGGCTGAAGCTGATCGAGGATCTGAAGATTCCGCCTTTCCCCGGCGGCCGGCGTTTCCGCGCGCCACTGCTCTTTCTTGCGCTCAACTGGTACGCGTTGCGGGACAGGATTTAACCAGGCGTTGCAGAATCCTTAACCAGGGCGCAGAATCCCCGCCAAGGGCGCAGTGATGCCACAATCGCGGGCGAAAGATGATGCTCGTGGGCAGCTGAACGGGGAATTTTTGCGGGCCTGCCCGCTTTTGGTTTGGGAACGATGCCGATCGAAATGCCGGCTCTCCGGCATCGGTCGTGAGAACATCGGCCCGCAAATGGAGGTGGCAAGTGTGAGAGAGCCCTTCAGTTTCGGTGCGCCGGAACGACGGCGCCTTGCGATGCAATTCGGTTACGATATGCGGCCGACGTTCTGGCACGGGGTCCGGTCGAACGCGCATCTCGTGATCGCTGCGCTTGGCACGGCAGCACTGCTCGGCGTTGCCGCAGTGGCGCTGTGGCTGGCCTTGCCGGCCAATGAACGACAGGCGGCGGCGAGCCCTGAGCAGACCGTTCCGACCATTCCGGTCAAGACGACGAAGATCATGCCTTCCAAGGTCGCTGCGGCGCCGCGGACGACGGGCAAGGCCGACGCGGTTTCCCCGGCGGTGGCCGCGGCGGAAGCCGACATACCGGCGCTGGCTCCCAACGATCCCCGCTGGACGGGACCAAAGACGGCATCGGCCGCCGCCACAGCAGCATCCGACCAACTGGCAAGCCAGACCGATCAGGCGGCCGATAAATCGTCTGCTTCGGTGGCATTCGCCGATCCGGCAGCGAAACCCGACGCTGCGGCATTGTTTGCCAAGGTGGCGGCTCCCGGCAGCTCGACGAAAAACACAGGGCCCGACGGTGCGCAGACCGCTGCCATCCCCACACCCAAGCCGCAACTGCCGACGCAGTCCGCGAGCGAAGACGACAACAGCACCAAGGCAAAATCCGGAAAAACCAATACTGCCGGTACCGGACGCATCCTGAGATCCGTCACCATGCGCACCGGCCCAAAGAAGAATGCGGCCGCCATTCTCACCGTGCCGGCCAAGACCTCGGTGCAAGTGATGAGTTGCAAGCAGTGGTGCCAGATCGTCTACAACGGCAAGCGCGGCTGGGTCTACAAGAGCTACGTCAAAACCGGGGCGTAGGACAGACAGAGCGATCGCGGCTCGGATCGCTCGCCATCAGCCGCCTGTCGCCGGATGGCCTAGGGGTTCAAATGCAACGGCCGCCGTCGACCTCCAGCGCCACGCCGGTGATGAAAGCTGCTTCATCCGATGCGAGCCAAAGCGCGGCATTGGCCACGTCAAGCGGCGTCGAAAGCCGGCCGAGCGGGATCGATGCGCGGAACTTCTCGCGGATCTCGGGTGTGTCGGCGCCCATGAATTTCTCAAGCATGCCGGTCTCGCCGGCGACCGGGCACAGGCAGTTGACACGGATGTTCTTTGGCGCGAGTTCCACCGCCATCGATTTGGTCGCGGTGATCGCCCAGCCCTTCGATGCGTTGTACCAGGTGAGACCAGGCCGCGGCCTGATACCGGCCGTGGAAGCCGTCGTCAGGATGACGCCGCCGCCTTGCCGCTCCATGGCCGGCACCACGGCAAGTGCTGCGTTGTAGATTGCCTTCATGTTGACTGACGTGATCAGGTCGAAGGTCGCTTCGTCGACTTCCAGCATGTCACCGTTGCGATGGGTGTAACCGGCATTGTTGACCATGATGTCGATGCGACCGAAGGCGCTCATTGCAGCATGGACCATGTCGTCGAATTCGGACCGCAGCGAGACGTCGGTCTGGGTCCAGATCGCCTTTTCGCCGATCTCGCCGGCGACGCGCTCTGCGTCCTTGGCGTTCAGATCGGCGACAACGACCCGCGCGCCCTCCTCGGCAAAGCGCCTGGCCATGCCCTCGCCAAAGCCCGAGGCAGCGCCGGTGATGATGGCGACCTTGTTTTGGAGGCGCATGCCTTTCTCACTCATCGTTGAAGACGATCGACGACGCGTTTGGCCATGGCCATCGAAAGATGTGTGTCCATTGCCGATTTCTCCTTTGGCTTTCGCCTTGATCCCGCTCTATGCTGCACCTGCGAACGCTCCCGGAAGCATCGCTTGCCGACAAGCCTCCGGCCAGAGCCGGTGTCAAGAGCACACGCGGATGTGACGCAATGACACTGGCAAGTTTAAATCGATTAGATTATATCAGCCGCGTTATCGCGACCGGCGTCAGAGCGGACAGACCATGACCAGCCAGATCATCCCCGTCGACCCTTTCGACTTTATTATTTTCGGCGGCACCGGCGATCTGTCGGAACGCAAGCTTCTGCCGTCACTGTACCACCGGCAGCGCGACCACCAGTTTTCCGAGCCGACGCGCATAATCGGCACATCACGTTCGAAGATGACCGATGAGGAATTCCAGTCTTTCGCCAGGCAGGCGATTGCCGATCATGTGAAACCGGAAGATATCGACGCCACGGAACTGAAAACGTTCCTCGCACGGCTCTCCTATGTCCCGGCCGACGCAACCACAGGTGCCGGCTTCGACAGGCTGAAGAAGGCGATCGGCGACAGCGAACACATCCGCGCTTTCTATCTGGCGGTGGCGCCGGCGCTATTCGGCGACATCTCGCACAAGCTGAAGGAGCACGGGCTGATCACGCCGAATTCGCGGATCGTGCTGGAAAAGCCGATCGGCCGCGATCTCGCTTCGGCGCGCGCGCTCAACGACCTGGTCGGCGACGACTTCCATGAAAGCCAGATTTTCCGCATCGACCACTATCTCGGCAAGGAGACGGTGCAGAATTTGATGGCGCTGCGCTTCGCCAACGCGCTCTACGAGCCGTTGTGGAATTCCGCCAATGTCGATCATGTGCAGATCACCGTGGCCGAGACGGTCGGCCTGGAAGACCGCGTCACCTATTACGACAAGGCTGGCGCGTTGCGCGACATGGTACAGAACCACATGCTGCAGCTGCTCTGCCTCGTCGCCATGGAGGCGCCGTCGTCGATGGACGCCGATGCCGTCCGTGACGAAAAACTGAAAGTGCTGCGGGCGCTGAAACGCATCAACGGCAACGAAGCGCCCAAGCACACGGTGCGTGGGCAATACCGTGCCGGCGCCTCGGCCGGCGGGCCGGTGAAGGGCTATGTCGAGGAACTCGGCAAGAACAGCAACACCGAGACCTTCGTTGCGCTCAAGGCCGAGATCGGCAACTGGCGCTGGGCCAGCGTGCCGTTCTACCTCCGCACCGGCAAGCGGCTGGCGACCCGCGTTTCGGAGATCGTTATCGAATTCAAGCCAATCCCGCATTCGATCTTCGGCGAGAGCGCCGGGCCGATCTCCGCCAACCAACTGGTCATCAGGCTGCAGCCCGACGAAGGCGTCAAGCAGTTCATCATGATCAAGGATCCGGGCCCGGGCGGCATGCGGCTGCGCCAGATCCCGCTCGACATGAGTTTTGCGCAATCCTTCGACGGCCGCGCGCCCGATGCCTATGAGCGGCTGATCATGGACGTCATCCGTGGCAACCAGACGCTGTTCATGCGCCGCGACGAGGTCGAGGCTGCGTGGAAATGGATCGACCCGATCCAGGACGCCTGGGAAAGCGGAAGGCAAGAGGCGCAAGGCTACACCGCAGGCACATGGGGCCCCTCGGCCTCGATTGCGCTGATCGAACGCGATGGGCGGACATGGCACGAGAGCAATTAGGCGGCGCCTACAACTGGCACGAATTTGCCGGACGCCAGGAGTTGGCGACAGCGCTTGCCGGCCACGTCGCCGGCCGCCTGTCAAAGGCGATCGCCGAGCGCGGCACGGCACTGCTTGCAGTCTCGGGCGGCACGACGCCGGCGAAATTCTTCGCGGCGCTTTCGACCGTTCCTATCGCCTGGGAAAAGGTGACGATAACATTGGTCGACGAGCGCTTCGTGCCGCCCTCGTCGCCGCGCTCCAATGCCGGTCTGGTTGCCGCCAACCTGCTGCAGAACGCGGCCGCCGCCGCGAATTTCGTGCCGCTCTACCACGCTGCGGCAACTATCGCGGGCGCAGCGGTCTCCGACAGTGAGGCGCTGCAAGTGCTGCCCTGGCCCCTCGATGTTGTTGTGCTCGGCATGGGAACTGATGGCCACACCGCCTCGTTCTTTCCGGATGCCGACAACCTGGCAAGATTGCTCGATCCGTCGTCGCAAAGGATCGTGCTTCCGGTTCACGCGGCAAGCGCCGGCGAGCCGCGGCTGACGCTGTCACTGGCGCGGATCATCAATGCCGGCTTCATCGCGCTGCATATCGAGGGCGCGGAAAAACGCACCGCATTCGAGGCCGCGCTTGGAGTTGGAACACGAAAGCCCATTCGCGCCGTGCTCGATGCAACTCAAAAGCCCGTAGAGGTTTTCTGGGCACCCTGATCTCAACTTGGCTGCAGGTCCCGGCAACAGCCGGAAGGTGTTTGCGGGACCTCGCCTGAAAGGACCGACCGCCATGACCGCAAGACGCGACATCGAAGCCATCACCCAGCGCATCCGTGAGCGCTCCAGGCCCGGTCGCGAGGCTTATCTCGGCCGCATCGCCGAAGCCTCGAACCGCACCGCCAACCGGGCCGTGCTGTCCTGCGGCAACCTGGCCCATGGCTTTGCCGTGTGCAGTCCTTCCGAAAAGGTGGCGCTTGGCGGCGACCGGGTGCCGAACCTCGGCATTATCACCTCCTATAACGACATGCTGTCGGCGCATCAGCCTTTCGAGACGTTTCCGGCACTGATCAAGGACGCGGCCCGCGAGGCCGGCGGCATCGCCCAGGTGGCCGGCGGCGTGCCCGCGATGTGCGACGGCGTAACCCAGGGCCAGCCCGGAATGGAGCTGTCGCTGTTCTCGCGCGACGTGATCGCCATGGCCGCGGCGATCGGCCTGTCGCACAACATGTTCGATGCCGCCGTCTATCTCGGCGTCTGCGACAAGATCGTGCCGGGGCTGGTGATCGCGGCGCTGACCTTCGGTCATCTGCCGGCGGTCTTCATCCCGGCCGGGCCGATGACGACCGGCATTCCGAACGACGAAAAGGCCAAGATCCGCCAGCTCTATGCCGAGGGCAAGGCGGGGCGGGCCGAACTGCTCGAAGCCGAATCCAAATCCTATCACGGGCCGGGAACCTGCACTTTCTACGGCACCGCCAATTCCAACCAGATGCTGATGGAGATCATGGGCCTGCACACGCCTGGCGCCTCGTTCGTCAATCCGGGCACGCCGCTGCGCGACGCGCTGACCAGGGAAGCGACCAAGCGGGCGCTGGCGATCACAGCGCTCGGCAACGCCTACACGCCAGCCGGGCGGATGATCGATGAGCGCTCGATCGTCAACGGTATCGTCGGCCTGCACGCCACCGGCGGTTCGACCAACCACACCATCCATTTGATCGCCATGGCGGCGGCGGCCGGCATCGCCATTACCTGGCAGGATATTTCCGACATCTCGGAAGCGGTGCCGCTGCTGGCGCGGGTCTATCCGAACGGCCTTGCCGATGTGAACCACTTCCACGCCGCCGGCGGGCTCGGCTTCCTGATCCGCGAACTGCTCGACGCAGGCATTTTACATGAGGATGTGCAGACGGTGTGGGGCGAAGGGCTGCGCCCCTACGCGGTCGAGGCCAAGCTCGGCGCCGATGGCGGCGTGGTGCGCGAGGCCTCGCCGCGCCAGAGCGGCGACGAGAAGGTGCTGGCGCCGTTCAAGAAGGCGTTCCAGCCGAGCGGCGGGCTGAAAGTGCTTTCAGGCAATCTCGGCCACGCCGTCATCAAGACATCGGCGGTCAAGCCGGAGCGGCGCATCATCGAGGCACCGGCCAAGGTGTTCGACAGCCAGCAAGGGCTGAACGAGGCGTTCAAGGCGGGGTCGCTGACCGGCGACTTCATCGCCGTCATTCGGTTCCAGGGCCCGAAGGCCAACGGCATGCCGGAATTGCACCGGCTGACCACCGTGCTCGGCATCCTGCAGGACCGCGGCCAGCATGTGGCGCTGGTTACCGACGGGCGCATGTCGGGTGCCTCCGGCAAGGTGCCGGCGGCGATCCACGTGACGCCGGAAGCGGCGGAGGACGGGCCGATCGCCAGGATTCATGACGGCGATATTATCAGGCTCGACGCCGAGGCCGGAACGCTCGAGGTGCTGGTGCCGGCCGGCGATTTCGCACTGCGCCGGCCCGCGGACAGCGACCTCATAGGCAATGAATTCGGCTTCGGCCGGGAGCTCTTCGCCGGGTTCCGGCAGATGGTGGGCCGCGCCGACCATGGCGCGAGCGCCTTCGGCGTGGCGTGACTTTTTCGGCCATGAGGAAGAGCGGCTGGTGGCCGCTCTCCCTTGGATCTATTGAACCGTCAGCTCGGCTCGCGCGCCGGCCCTGACCGTTACCGCGCCTTCCTTCGAGCTGCTGTCCGACTTCTCCGAAACCACCGCGTAGTCGCCAACCGACAAGGTGGCCTGATACTTCTGGTCATAGGCGTAGCCGACCGACTTGCGGGTTCCATCGATGTTCTTCTTGGCCTCGAATATCTCGATCTTCGAGGCCCCTGGCGCGGTGATCGCCAGCACGCCGGCGTTCATGGCGATCTTCAGATCCTGATGTTCGCCAATTTTGACACTGAACGGCTGCTCGGCCACCGCGAGATCGACGGTCGCGACCATTACATAATCGTCGGGCGGCAGATCGAACTTGCTGTCGGGGCCGTAGGCATAGGTCACCTCCTGCCTGGTCCCGCCGATGTCCTTTTTCGCCTGGAACACCTTGAAGCCGACGCCAGAACCCTCGGCCTTGTCGCCACCGGCAGCATAGTAGGCGTTGGCGACGACATGCCCGACGCCGACGATGATATCCTTGTCGATGACCCTGCCGGCGGCAAGCGGGACCGTCTCGGTAACCACGCCCTGGCCGATCGTGACGGTCACCTTCTCGTCGCCGGCCGGCAGCACGACTTTCGTGTCGCCATAGTAGGTCGGCAGGGTGTCGACGCCCGGATAGGCGATCACGACCGCCGCGCCGCCGTCAACGTCCGCCCCTTCGCTTGGCCGCGGGTGGATAACCAGCGTGCCGGCATTCAACGTGAAGAGCGGCTTGGCGACCTGGCCAGGCTCGATCTTGATCTTCTGTTCGGCCTTGGCCTCGCCGGCGCGCGCGACGACGATATAGTCGCCCGCCTCCAGATTGCCCTTGTAGGCGCCGTACTCGGTGGCGACGGGATCGCCGCGCGTGCCGTCGGAATTCGCCTTGTAGATCTCCCAGGCATTGCCGTCGGTGACGGGATCGCCACCTTCGGCAAGCACGACGGTGGGCACGAAATTGGACTCCGCCGGCTGGGCAGGCGCCGGCTGGGGAGCAGGCTGCGGGGCGGCAGCCGGTTCAGGAGCGGATGGCGGCGGCGCAACGGTCTCGACGAGGGCGTCCTGCAATGCCTTTTCATCCGATGCTTCGATATATTTGCCGCCGGTGTTATCGGCCAGGCAGGCGACCTGCTTGCCTTCGGCAGCCGTCAGGCCAAAGCCGACGACATCGACGGTGAAGTCGATGCCGGCAGCCTCAAGCTCCTTGCCGAGCGCACAGGGATCGCCGCTGCATGTCTCGATGCCATCGGTGATGAGAACGACCGTCGCCTTGTCCTCGGTGTATTTCAATGCTTCCGCCGCTTGCTTGACAGCGGCGGTCAGCGGCGTCTTGCCCTGAAATTTCAAGCTGTCGGCCGCGGCTGAGATCGCACTTGCCGAGCCTGCCTGCGGCGGCACGATGAGTTCGATGTCGTCGCAACTGGCCTTCTCGCGATGGCCATAGGCCATGAGGCCGATTTCCTCATCGGCCGGGACCGATTGCAGCACGTTCCGCAGCGATTGACGGGCGATTTCGAGCTTGGGCTTGCCGTCGATCTGCGCCCACATCGAGCCGGAGGCATCGAGAATGACGATGACGCGATCGGCGGCGAAACCGAACCCCGTCGTCCAGAGCAACAGGGCCGCCGCAGCGACGCTCCGCACAAATCCCGCCATCAAAATCTCCCCCGTCAGTCGCCGCCGCTCGGCGCCGGAACGCTATTTGACGCCGCGTCGCGACACAAGCCCGGACGGAGTACGAAGCTGCGTCGCCTCTCTGCCAAACCCTCAATAGGTCGTGCGGCGTTCCTCGGAAGGCGGCCGGCCGAATTGCAGCCGGTAGCTCTGGGCAAAATAGGAATGCGAGGTGAAGCCGGTGGCGATTGCCACGTCGAGGATCGGCATGTTGGTCTGGCGCAGCAATTCGCGCGCCCGCTCGAGCCTGAGCCGCATGTAATAGCGCCCGGGCGTCACACTGAGATGGCGCAGGAACAGGCGCTCGACCTGGCGCACCGACAGGCCCGCCGACTTGGCGAGCTGCACCGCCGACAGCGGCTCGTCGAGATGGTCGGCCATCAGCTCGACGATGCGGCGCAGCTTCTCCGACTTGCCGGTCAGGTCGCGTTCCGGGCCGACGCGCTGGCGGTCCCCGGCCGAGCGGATGCGCTCATGCTGGAACTGGTTGGCGACGCCATTGGCGAGACTCGAGCCGAAATCGCCGCGCACGATTTCCAGCATCAGGTCGATCGAGGTGGTGCCGCCGGCGCAGGTGTAGCGCTTGCGGTCGATCTCGAAGACGTTGCCGGTGCAGTTGATGTCCGGAAAGCGTTCGAGGAACCCGGCGCGGTTTTCCCAATGGATGGTGCAGCGATAGCCATCGAGCTGGCCTGCTTCGGCAAGCAAATAGGAGCCGACCGAAAGCGCGCCGAGCGCATTGCCGCGCCGGCCCCAGCTGCGCAGCGCCGCCAGCACCTTGCTCTTGCCGGGAAATTCCGTCGTCAGCCCGACCGAGACGAAAAGGATATCGACCGGCGGCAGATCGACAACGGCGTAGTCGATCTTGAGCGGCAGGCCGTTGGAAGCCATGACGGCATCGCCGTCGGCCGACACCGTCGTCCAGCCATAGAAATCGCGGCCGAGCAGCCGGTTCGCCGACCGGAACGTGTCGATTGCCGCGGCCAGCGAGAACATGGAGAACTTGTCGACCAGCAGAAACCCGAACTGCCGGCCGCCCTGAACGGGATCATTGGTGACCGGCCGTTCTAAGGGAACAGTGAGGTTCGGCAAGGACGCTGCTCTCTGGTCAGAAGGAAGGCCGTTTCAACCCGGCTGCGAGGTAGGCGGAAGCTAGCGTGTTGGCCATCAGCATGGCAATGGTCATCGGCCCGACGCCGCCAGGCACCGGCGTGATGGCGCCGGCCGCCTTCGCTGCTTCGGCAAACTCGACATCGCCGACGAGGCGGGTCTTGCCTTCACCCTTTTCAGGTGCGGCGATGCGGTTAATGCCGACGTCGATGACGGTGGCGCCAGGCTTGACCCAGTCGCCGCGGACCATTTCAGGCCGGCCGACGGCTGCGACCAGAATATCGGCGGTGCGGGCAAGCGCCGGCAGGTCCCTGGTGCGGCTGTGTGCGATGGTGACCGTGCAGTTGGCGGCAAGCAGTAGATTCGCCATCGGTTTGCCGACGATGTTCGAGCGCCCGACGACGACCGCATTGAGGCCGGACAGATCCTTGCCGCGCACCCGTTCGATCAGCAGCATCGAGCCGGCCGGCGTGCAAGGCACGAAGGCGGTCTCGAGCTCGCCGGTGCCGAGCTTGCCGACATTGATGAAGTGGAAGCCGTCGACATCCTTCTCCGGCGCGATGGTCTGGATGACTTTGCCGGCATCGATATGGCCGGGAAGCGGAAGCTGCACCAGGATGCCGTTGATGGCCGGATCGGCGTTGAGCTGGCCGATGATCTTCAACAGGTCCGGCTCGGAGGTCTCGGCCGGCAGCGTGTGCTGAACCGAATGGAAGCCGCATTCCTTGGCGGTGCGGGATTTGGAGGCGACATAGACCTGGCTCGCCGGATCCTCGCCGACGATGACCACCGCGAGGCCGGGCTGCCGTCCGCCCTTTTCCGCCAGTTCGGCGACCAGGGCCTTGACCCGCCGCACCACGTCTTCGGCGACGCTTTTTCCGTCAATCAACTCAGCCATGAACCACCCTCGACGCCGATCGCCTAAGCCTGCCGCGTTAAAGCATCCCCGCGGCGTACTCCAGATACCTTTTATGCATGTCGTTGCCCAGAACCATGCGCAGCCGGGCGGACATGCAGCGCGGCATTTTCACGAAAATCGAGCCGGGCAATCCCGTCAATGCGCCGTCCCATGCCGCTAACTCGAAACCGGCATGTTTTATTCGACGCTTAGAAATAGCGGCGCGTGCGGTTTTCGGTGAGCTCGCGAACCGCTTCGCGGAATTCACGCAGGCTGGCACGGATTTCCTCGATCTGGCTTTGCTGATCGGCGGCTTCCGAAACCTGATTTGCCTCCTTCGACCAGGCCTGAGTATAGGCCGAATGCTGCGGCGTGGGTTGCTGCGGATAAGGTGTCTGTCCGGCATAGAGCGGCTGTGGATGGAAGGCAGGCGGCATCGCTGCGCTGGAATTTGTCGCGGCGGAAGTCTCGCCGGACGCCATCTCCTCCGGCGCTCTGCCGGGCATGAGCCTGCGCAGCGCTGACAACACGGTACCGATCGGACCCCGACGCGCTGCCCGGTACGCTTTGTCCTCAGCGGGACCGGCATCGCGGCCGCCAACGGAGCCAGCGGGGTCGAACAATACATCGGCAGCTGCAGGCTCTTCCGTCAGTATGGTGGCGGCCTCCGGCCCATCAGGATGGAGCTGGCTTGTGCCGGCGGCTGCCAACAGGATCGGACTGGCACGCGCCTCGCGGCGCGACCGGGCGAGACGATGCCGTGTGGCGGCATCCTCGCGCCATGACGCGCCTGCACGGTCCTCTAGCGAAACCAGCGATGCTTCGTCCTCGTCGCGCACTGCCTCGACGAGCGACAGCAAGGACAGCTCGTTCCTCCGGTGTTGACGATTATCCCTGTAAGCCATGGTTCCTGGAGCTTTCCCCTAGGGCTGGGACGTAGCGACCGCCCACTGGTTAAGCGATGCTAAACAGGCATAGGAAATAAAAGGTTAATTTGGTCGGCTGAGAGACCTCGTTTCCCGCCTTAAGACAATGCCATCGAGTTCGTCGCCCGCGATTGGTCGATCACTCGAAAAATGGCGGGATGTCGGTTAGGGTTGGAGGCAGACGTTCCATTGTTCATGAAGTCGCCATCTTGAACACCGTCAGAATTCGGGGGAGGCTATCCGTATGATAACGCCAGACACTCCGTTTGCGCTGATGCTGGAGATGCACGCTGTGCTCCTTCGGAGTTCCGGTGCTTAGTCTGCTGGCAGGGACCGCAATCCTTGCTTTGATACGCCCATGGCGCTTTTCTTCAGGGGCCGTGGCGGCTTGCAAGATGGCTATGGAGTCGGCGTCGTTGCCGTGGCAGTTGTGCTTGGTTGGGGAGGATTTCTTGTCGGCTTTGGTGCGCTGTTGGAGAATCCAGGCTATCGCTCCCACCTCGTCTGCAATCCCTGTTTTTAGTCTGGGATGGGCCGAACCTGGCCGTCCAGAGTGATCGGGTCAGGACTGACCGAGCCCGATCAGGCGGCGAAAGCGGCGACATAACCCGGCCCCTGATCAAGGTCCGAGAGGGGCTTCCCCGTCCGCCCATGAACGTCTATGGCAAAGCCAACCTTTCGAATGGAGAGCTTCGATGACGATCAGGCTTGTTCTCGCCGGTTGCGGCAATATGGGCTACGCCATGCTCTCGGGCTGGCTGAAAGCCGGCAAGCTCGCTCCGGCTGCGGTGTTCGTGGTCGAGCCCAATGCCGAGTTGCGCAAGCGTGCCGAAGCACTGGGCTGCGCTGCTGCCGCGGATGCCGGCGTCATCCCGGCGGACGCCGTGCCGGCCCTCGTCGTCCTTGCGGTCAAGCCACAGGTGATCCGCGACGTGACGGCTGGCTACATCCGCTTCAACGATGGCCGAACCACTTTCCTCAGCATCGCCGCCGGGACGCCGGTCGCCACGTTCGAAGGCATTCTCGGCGACCGCGCGCCGATCGTGCGCTGCATGCCCAACACGCCGGCGGCTATCGGCAAGGGCATGATGGTGGTGTTTTCCAACAGGCTGGTTTCCGAGGACACCAAACGCCTTGTCGCCGACCTGCTTTCGGCAAGCGGGCAAGTGGCCGGTATCGATGACGAGGGCCTGATGGATGCGGTGACGGCAGTCTCCGGATCCGGTCCAGCCTATATATTCCATTTCATCGAAGCGCTGACCGTGGCCGCCGAGAAGGCTGGCCTGCCGACCAGGACTGCCAAGCTCTTGGCCATGCAGACGGTCTACGGCGCCGCATCGCTGGCCGCCGAAAGCGGCGAGGAGCCCGGCGTGCTCAGGCAGCAGGTGACCAGCCCCAACGGCACCACGGCTGCGGCCCTTGCAGTACTGATGGGCGAGGACCGGCTGACACGCCTGCTCACCGAGGCGGTGGAAGCGGCGCGGCTGCGGTCGGTAGAGCTGGGGAAGTAACAGCTGTCGAGGCGTGGGTCGGCCGTGCGTTTCAGGGGCAATAGCAAACGCTCTGTAGCGATCCTTCGCGCCCCCCTCTGTCCTGCCGGACATCTCCCCCACAAGGGGGGAGATTGGCAGTTTGGGCGCTCCGCTCACGAACTGCGATGTTGGAGATTGGCGAAAGCCGGCGTGACGTCCGATCTCCCCCCATGTGGGGGAGATGTCCGGCAGGACAGAGAGGGGCGCTGTCCCGCCGACGTCAAAGTTTCTGCACCGCACCTAACCCGCCCCATACAGCATCTCGTCCTGCAGCCGGCGCAAGGCGAATAGCCTGGTCGTCGGGTCGGGCGCGGCATTGTCGGCGGTGAGCAATTCGCCTTTCCTCACCGGTTTCAGCACCTTGCCGCCTTCGAGCAGGCCGACGGGCACGGCGTGGTGGGCGCGAGCCTCCTCGACGGTCATGGTCCAGGAGCGGTAGCAGGTCTCGCCGATCGCGTCGAACGTCTCGCCTGCCGCCAGATCGCGCTTGGCCACGGCGCAGACCTCGGCCACCGGCCTCGGCAGCGGCACCATGTCGGGCTTGCCGTAAAGCGCGATACGGGCGGCCGTCAGCGGCACTTCCAGCGAGGTCAGATGGTAGGGCCTGAAGAAGCTGTAATAGGGGCCGTGGCCGATATGCAGATCGTCCATGCGCTCGATGATCCGCGGATGAGTCGCCTCGACGATGACGAAGACACCGGGCGCCACGCCCTTGCCGACGGTATAGTCGACAACGCCCTTCTTCGACAGGATGCCGCCCTGCTCGCGCGGGATCAGCACCTTGACCAGCTCGTCACGGTCGGCCTTGGGGCCGTGCATGCCGGGAACGTCGGGTACCAGCCCAGTGGCGTTGGCGATGGCGCACATCTCGACCATGGTTTTCGAGCCGTCGACGAACTCGACCAGCATGCGCGGATTCATGTTGCGGCGCAGCGCTTCCGCGCGGTAGTCGTCGGGAACGGCGTCGTGGTTGAGAGGGTTGTTCTTGCCCTTGCCGGCGGAGACGATGGTGTAGCCGAGCGCCGAGGCGAACTCGATCAGCTCCATGCAGCTCGACGGCTCGTCGCCGGCGCCGACCGAATAGACGACGCCGAGCCGGTCGGCCTGCTGCTTGAGGTAGCAGCCAATAGTGACGTCGGCCTCGACATTCATCATCACCAGATGCTTGCCGTGCTGCATCGCCATCAGGTCGAAATCGGCGGCGACGCCGGGCTTGCCGGTGGCATCGATGACAACATCGATGAGCGGATTGGTGACCAGCATCTCGTTCGAGGTGATTGCGATCTTGCCGCTCTCGATCGCCTGGCTGACCTTCGAAGCGCTGTCCGCTTCGGCTGCCATTGCCTCGTCGCCATAGGCGATGCGGATGGCGTCACGCGCTGTATGCGGCCGGCGGGTCGAAATCGCGCAAACCGAAATGCCCGGCATCAACATGCCTTGTGTCACCAGATCGGTGCCCATCTCGCCCGAACCGATGACACCGATGCGCACCGGGCGGCCTTCCGCCGCGCGCTTGGCAAGATCCCGGGCAAGCCCAGTCAAGGCGACATTGGTCATGCTGGAAACGTCCACTGCTTTTTTGATTTGAAGCGGGAATAGCAGGGAACGGCAACCCTTTGCCAATCGAAACCGGCCGCGGCCACCTTTTCCTGTGCGCTATTGCAATTCGGCCAGCAAGGCTTGTGCCTCGGCAAGGTTCTTTGCGGAGCCGGCGGCAAGGTCGTCCATCTTGCCATCCCGAAAGATGACGAGCGCATGCTGGCAGGCGGCTATCGCTTCCTCGGCCATTGCCTTCTGCTTGCGAGCAGCACCCAGATCGGTAAGCACGTCGCACAGGCTGTCCTCGGTGAAAGCGATGCCCGGCACCGAACCGATCTTCTTCTGCACGGCGATGGCCTCGCGCAGGATCGGCACCGCCTCCTCGAATTTGGCGACGTTGTTTCCGGCGCGGCCGGCGAGCGTCAGCTGATAGCCGATCTCGTTTTGCATGCTCGCCCAGCGCTCGGGGTCGCGGTCGCGGTCGACCTGGTCTGCCAATGCTCGGTAGACGGCGACCGCCTCGTGGAACAAAGCCGGCGAAGGCTCTTTCGCGCCGATCATGCCAAGCACATTGGCCAGGCTTGCCTGCGTGCTGGCCCAACGTTCGGGGGCGCGGTCGCGCGAGCGCACGCTCTGGATCGAACGATAGATGCCGGCCGAACGCTTCAGCAGGGCAACGTCGTCGCGCCAGTAGCCCAGCGTCGAAAGCGCGCTGGCCAGATTGGTCTGGTTGCGCAGCCATTCGTCGGCATCCCTGTCGCGGCTTATCACCGTCAGTGCCGCCTCATAGGCCTGGACAGACTTGGCCATGGCGTCCGGGTCGGAACTGGCGTTTGCCTGCATCATGCGGGCATTGCCGAGGTCGCCTTCGACCGAAGCCCAGAGCGAGCGGTCGGGCAGCGTGGCATAGACGGCCAGTGCCTTTTCATGCGCGGCCGCCGCCTTCTGGTAGAGCGACGGGTCATTGGCGCTGCCGGCAAGGTAGTAATAGGCGCTGCCGAGTTCGTTCTGCAGCTGGGCGTGATCTTCCGGCACCGTGGCGAGGTCGTAGAAGGGCAGCGCCGCTTCAAGCGCCGTCGCCGACTGGTTGAACGCTTCGCCGTCCTGCGTGCGGTCGCCCAGAACCAGGAGCACATGGCCGAGACCCCATTGCGTTGCCGCCCAAGCGTCGGGGTCGCTGTCACGGCTCTGCACTTCGAGCGCCGCGCGATAGGCCACCGCCGAGCGCTGGAGCGCCTCGTCCGAACCGCCATCGGCCTTGCCGAGCATGGAAAGTGCTGCGCCCAGCCGGTACTGCGTCTTCGCCCAGTCCTTCGGGGCGCTCTCCTTGGTTCGCACGGTGAGCGCTGCATCATAGGCGGCGACCGCTTCTTCAAGGATCGCTTTGTCGCGAGCACGGTCGCCCCAGGTCGACAGCGTGTTGCCGAGACTGTGCTCTATTGAGGCGAATTCGAGCGGCGCGGCGGCGACGGTATAGACCTGCGAGGCCTCGCGATAGGCGGACGCCGACTTCCGGAGATAGTCGATGCCGGTGTCCCGATCGCCAAGCGTCGCATAGACCGAGCCCAGATTCTGGTTCAACGAAGCCCAGTCGAGCGGCAGCTTTTCGCGCGGATATTCAGAAAGTGCGGCCTCATAGGCAGCGACCGCCTTGAGCAGCGCGTCATTGCCGGCCTGCCTGGCGCCGAGACGCTGCAAGGCATTGCCAAGCGTCAACTGGCCGTTTGCCCAGCTGGCCGGCGCATGGTCGCGCGTCCACACCGTCAGTGCGGCCTCTGCCGCCTTCCGAGCGCGTTGCAGCGTAGCAATGTCGCCATTGATCTGGCCGATCGATTCCAGCGCCGAACTCAAATTGTTCTGGATCGTCGCCCATTGCGCCGGCGCGCGCTCGCGCGTCATTTCCTCCGTCGCCGCCTGATAGGCGGCAACGGCCTGCTCAAGCGTCGGTACGTCTTGTTCACGCTCGCCGAGGCGGAACAAGGCCGCGCCGAGATTGACCTGGCTCAACGCCCAGTCGAGCGGCACGCGCTCCCTGCGGTATTCGGTCAGCGCGGCGCGATGCGCTTCGATGGCGGCGCGAAAGCTGTCGCTGGTGGCTTGGCGCTCACCCAGTTCGGAGAGCACGATGCCGAGATTATTCTCAGTCGCCGCCCATTCGAGCGGCAGCTTTTTCGACACTTGCACCTCGAGCGCCGCGCGGAACGAGGCAACGGCATTGTCGAGCAACGTCGTGCCGTTCTCGCGCTGGCCGAGCCGCCAATAGACGGTGCCGAGATTGCCTAGCGTCGAGGCCCAGTCGTCCGGATTGGCGTCGCGCGTGTAGACGCTCAGCGCCTGATCGAAGGCGGCTGCCGCTTTGTCGAGGTCTTCGCGGCCGGCCTCGCGCTCGCCCAGCGTCGACAGTGTGGTGGCGAGATTGTTTTGCGTGGCCGCCCATTGCCGCGGGCTGTTTTCGCGCGACACATAGGTCAGCGCCTTTTCATAGGCAGCGACCGCCTGCACCAGAAAGGCGTTGTCGCCCGAGAAAGAACCATGCGCGGAGAGCGCCTGGGCCTCGGCTGCCTTGTAGAACCAGGCTTCATGGTCGTCCCATTTCTCGACCTGCTCATAGGCCTTGGCATAGTCCTGGGCTGCCGCCTGATAGCTGAAGGAGATTTCGTAGGTTTTGGCGCTGTCGCCGAAAACCTCGGCAAACTCGAAACGACGCGCCTTGAGGTCGGCTTCAGCCTGGTCGACGGTCTTCGACAGTTCGCCAACGCGGGCCTTGGCCTGTTCATGGATTTTCTGCGCTGCTTCCAGCGCGCCTTCCTGCACCGCTTGTTCGGCCAGTTTTGAAAGCCGGACGATTTCCGGATCCTGGCTCTTCAGCGTCGCCTGCTCGGCCAGTACCTGTTTCAGCCGCTCGGTCTGGCCGCGCAGCAATGTGTCGAGCTCGGCTGCATCCCTGGGTGTCTCGGTGCCCAGCGTCTTCAGCATGGCGTAGAGCGCGTCCATCGGTACGCCGCCGTCGCGGGCGATCGTCTCGATCTGGCGGCGTTGCGGGTCGGGCAGCGTCGAGATCGTCAGCAGCAGCCGGCGGCGCTCTGTGAGGATCTCGCCCTCCTCGCCTTTCGGCACCTCGGCGGGCGTGCCGAAATAGAGCAGCCGGCGCAGGCTCTCATTGACCCAGGGCCGCTGCCGGCCGCCGGTCTTGAGATAGACCTCCTCGCCGACCATGCGCAGCACAGTGCCGAATTCCTCGCCGCCCATCGTGTCGATGTGACGCAATATGGCTGCCGCGTAGGGGCTGTTGCCGTCGGCGGGACCGTCGAGCGCCACCTTGCCGGGCTCGGCGGCAAAGCCGATGACTTGGCCCAAGCTGTCGTTGCCAGAACCGCTGTCGTCGGCCGAACCCTTGGCCGGCGCGCTGTCTTTTAACGCCACGACGCTGCGGGTTTCGCCGAGGCCGCCGGCGCCGATCGGCTTGCCGGCTTCACCCGGCTTGAGTTTCAAAAGCGTGCCCGGCGGAAACGGGTCGTTGCGGCAGGCATCGAGCAGCACGATGGTGACCGGCACCTTGGCCTTCAGTTCGGCCACGATCGACGACAGCGGGACCAGCTTCTCGCCGGCATCCTCGAGCGCCGCAATGTCGGCATCGACGGGCACCAGGAAATTCTCGCCACCGGCTTCGATGCCATGGCCGGAATAGTAGATAATGGCGACGTCGGCACCCTCGGCATCGTCGACGAAGCCTTCGAGGTCGCGCCGCAATTTGCGTGCGTCGCGATTGGTCGCGACATCGGTTTCGAAGCCGAGCCTGTCGAACATCTCCTCGATGGCGCGGGCGTCGTTTTCCGCATTGGGCAGCTTGCCGACATGCTCATAGTCGGACTGCCCGATGACGAGCGCGACGCCTTTTAGCGCCTTCGGCTCCTCGCCCCGAGCAGGAACCAGCGCGCACAAAAGCAGCGCGGCAAACGCCACGCCTATGCGCCCTGTTGCACCTGGAAACAACATCGCCCACCCCAACCCAGCGTGCAATCTTCCACAGCGCCATGGCATCATGATGGCCGGCGCTTGGCAAGTGTTCGGGCAAGAGGTGTTCTTGTCGTGGCCTGTCGTGCCGCTCCGTTGCGATCTTCGCGCCCCTCCCTCGCCCAGCGCTGCGCCGCCGCTACTTGTTTGTTGACAGCATGCGAGGCCCACATGTGGAATTTGGCAGCAGAGAGCTGGAGGCTCCTCAAGCAGAGCGTCCTCGGCTTCATCGATGACAATGCGCTGAGCCATGGGGCGGCGATAGCTTTTTATGCCACGACCTCGCTTGCGCCGATCCTGCTGATCGTCGTCGCTATCGCCGGCATGGCCTTCGGGCACGAGGCGGCACAACTCGCCCTTTCGGCACAGATCGCCGGCCTGATGGGACCGCAAAGTGCCGAGCTGCTGCAGGCGACGATCGAAAACGCTTCGCAGAAGGAAGCGGGAACCCTTGCCAGCATTCTGGGGCTGGTCACGCTGTTCGTCGCCGCATCCGGCGTGTTCGGCGAAATGCAGCTGGCGCTGAACGAAATCTGGAAAGTCAAACCGAGGGCAGCAACGATCTCACGGCTGGTGCGGGCACGCATTGCAAGCCTGGGCCTGGTCGCCGCTCTCGGTTTCCTGCTCCTGGTGTCCTTGGTTGTAAGCGCCGCGATTTCGGCGCTCGGAGACGTCATCAACGCCTATCTGCCGTTCGGCACCATCATCCTGAGCGCGGTCAACGGGATTGTCTCGTTTGCCCTGATCGCGCTGCTGTTTGCCGC
Organism: Mesorhizobium sp. M1423; assembly: GCF_040317575.1. Lineage (NCBI taxonomy): Bacteria > Pseudomonadati > Pseudomonadota > Alphaproteobacteria > Hyphomicrobiales > Phyllobacteriaceae > Mesorhizobium > Mesorhizobium sp. M1423. The sequence goes on along the minus strand of NZ_JAMYKU010000030.1, from coordinate 1,344 downwards.
GATCTACAAGGTGCTGCCCGACCGCAGTCTGCAATGGCGCGATGTCGGCCTTGGCGCCGTCGTCACCGGGTTTCTGTTCACCATCGGCAAGTCGCTGATTGGCTGGTATATCGGAACCAGCGCTTTCGCATCGTCGTACGGCGCGGCCGGCGCCCTGCTCGTCGTGCTGTTGTGGGTCTATTATTCGGCCGAGATATTTCTGCTGGGCGCCGAATTCACGCGAGCCTATTCGGTTCGACACGGCAGCCGGTCCGATTTGAAGAACAAGGTGGAATTGCATGACAAATGAGTTCACGCCGAAATTCGACCTGGCCGGCAAGGTGGTGCTGGTCACCGGCGCCTCGCGCGGCATCGGAGGCAGCGGCAGGCGGACTGCAGTGGTCAAACCTGGTGTCCGGCTTTCTCATCCATTGCCGGCGAGCCAACGGACCATGTTCGCCGTCAGTTTTCCGTAGAACGGCCATGCGAGAAAATCCTGCGAGAGCCAATGCGGGCCGATATCGGTTGCCCAGGCAATCGTGCGGCCGCGGCCGTGGCTGCCGACGGCAAGGAGCGGCCAGTCGGTGCCGCGGTGGCGGCAGGTCGCCAGAAGCCGGGATGAACCGTCGCGCCTGAATTCCAGCTTGTTCATGCCGAGGATCGGCGGCAAAGGCCCCTCCACCCCGGAAAAAATCGGATGTGACGGCTGCAGGATGGAGGCCTGCAGGCCTTGCGGCACCTCCATGCCGTCGCAGTAGGGTAGGCAACGGACCGGCAGAACGTCCTCGACCGGGGTGTCGTGGAACCGCGCCGTCCCGAACATGCCCTGAAAGCCCATATAGCCGCCGGCTAGCATCAGCCCGCCGCCACCTTCGACATAGGCCTTGAGCAGATCGAGGCGGTTGACGCCGACACGCCCGGCGCGGGCATCCGGCGTCACCAGCAATGTCAGGGCGCCGACGTCGGAGATCACCACCGCGTGATATTGGGCGAGCCCATCGAGGTCATAGGGAAACTCCGCGCTGCAACGCTCACCGCCGATCTGCGTGACGGCGATGCCCTCAGTGGCCAGCGCGGCATTGAAGGCCGTCGCGCCATTTGTCGAGGTCGCACTTGTAAGCACATCGCTACCGACGGCGACCGACGTCGTCGCCGCAAAGGTTTCGCCCGCAAGCAATATCTTCATTGCCGCCCCGCACTGTTTTCATTCGAGAGATTTAGGAAGGGCGCCGGTTGGACCGGCGCCCCCCGGAGTTAGAACTACCAAGGATGAGAACTTGAACACGGCCAGATTTTAGGGGGTGAAGATATTGGATGGTACAAGGGAGTTGGATTATAGACAAAAGACGCTTGCGACGACAAGTT